>JBGTMW010000099.1:0-2460 GCA_041743365.1 Gemmatimonadaceae bacterium | reverse complement strand
TTCGAAGCTCACCGACAAGATCATCCTCCCGCCAATAATCCGCACGCCAGAAGGCCAACCGTGGCGGGGCCGCAGGCACGAAGATCACCCGGCGGCCCAGCGCCGCATCGGTGCGCAAATCGACCGTGACGAGTCGGAAGGTCGGCAGCCAGTTCTGCCGGACGCGCGCGATGGCGCGGAATGGTACCGTGACCACGCGCCGGTAGTTCGATACGCGCAGACCGTCGGGTGTGAGCTCGACGCGCTTGAGGGGCACGACGAACGCGAACAGTACCAGAACGCTGGCCGCGACCAGAGCGAGGAGGAGCCACCTCAGGGCCAGCGCCGGCGCGCTCGCCTCGCCCTCGAGGAGGATCTCTGGGTTCGACCACAACTGCCAGACTGCATAGCCAGCGATGCCGATCCATATCGGTGGCAGCATGAATTTCAGCAGCGCGGTGGGGCGGGCAGAAAGCGTGCGTTGCATGAGAGCATCCTCGCTGTCTGGCGTCAGAGCTCGGTTGGTGTGAAGCGGCTGGACCTGAACGGCGACGTAGTGGCACTGCTCGCCCCGCAGGATATTAACGCGGCCAACGCCGCATGCCGAAAGGTCAGCCGCCCCATGACGATCGATACGATAGGACTCGATCTCCACAAGCGCGAGAGCCAGATCCATCGTTCCTAGAAGAAGAAGAACACCTCACCCCCGCTGGCATTGTTGAAGCGCGGGTTCACGATGTTGTTCAGGAGCGCGCCGAAGGTATAGCTCAGGCCAACGCTTCCCGACGCGCGGTAGGGGGTCACGAGCTGGCGACGGTTCAGCAGCACATCGCGCTCGGTCGCTCCAACGCGCGGAACGGAGATCTGATTGTAGATGGTCGAGGCGCTGGCATTGAAGTTCAGGTCGAGACCCTTCATCACACGGATTCGCGCGAAGACGAATGCCGACGCTGAGTAGAGGTTGGTGTCATGAAGGTACTGCTGTCCCGAGATCGATCCGAACGCGCTTCCCCATGGCTGGGTGACCTCGTAGCCGACCTGGAGCTGATGATCCGGAAGTCGCTCGGAGGTCTTGAAAAAGGCTGTCTCCTGGGTGTAGTCGAAGGCGCTGAACCCCACGGAGTAGTTGATTGTCAGGAGACGGCGCGTGGACTCCGCGTACGGGAAGACGCTGTACTCGATCGCCGGGGCCAATCGGAAGGAGAGGTCGAGGTTGCCGAACGTCGACTTGCTGGCGGATGACGTCGCGCCGGCGGAAAAGTGCGGGCCGAGGCTCCGCACGACGAACCCGTTCGCGTTGACTGAGTGCGTGTAGTTCCTGATGATCAGGTCGGGGATATCCGTCCCGTCGGGGTTCGTATCCATCGGGATGGTGAGCTTGCTCTGCTCATAACGACCATTCGTCGAGATGCGGCTCTTCCACATCTCGGTCGTTCGCGTCGCGGACACTGAGCCATTCGTCGAGATCCGTGTCCGGGACTTCTCGCCATTGCCTCCCCCGCTCGCGCTCATTCGGAAAACCCAGAAGTTCCACGGATCGTGCGCCGGAGGCTGGGCCGCCGTGCGGGCAGTCGCCACGGGCGCTGCGGTGATCCGGATGCGCTGGGCCGCCGTGGTTCGGGCTACATATCGCATGAGCCCCATCTTCATGTACCGGACTATCGCCTGGCGCCTCTGGTCCTCCGTCTCCGTGGGACCGGTGGCGAAGACAAGCGTATCCCCCGTGCCCGCGAAGGCCCGGAGCCCGATGAAGAAGAGTGTGAACTCCGTCCCTCCGGCGCCGGTGTTCTGATAGCCGAACAGCAGGTGGACGTCCGCATCGGCCCGATCGCGAACGTAGTCGATGTAGTCGATCTCCGTGCGGAGGTAGTCCAGGCTGGTTGGACTGTTGTCCACGAACACGCGCAGATTGGCGCTCGGCGATGAGGTCGCGACGTCCTGCGCCGCGAGGACACCTGGGAGCACGAGGAGGCCGAGCAGACCGCGCAGCCGAACCGGTAATGACTCCATTGATCTCCTGCCGGAGGTGAAGAGTTCACTGCGCATACGTGTGATACCCCTGTAGGGTGTCTTGCGCCGGGCAACCGCTGTATGACACCGGCCACCGGGATTTCGTTTGTCCCCCGGCGGGCGGCCAGCCAGTATGCGCCCTGCGCGAGCACTGTCAACCGGCCTCGAGGGCAATGGACAGCCGAAGTGCGCTCCGGTATCTCTCCGTGTCCTTGCAGAGCGCCGCCGCCCCCCGAGGTCCTGATTGGAGCGCATTCGAACCCGGTTTCTCGTCGTTGGCAGTGGCGTCGCGGGGCTGCACACCGCCTGGCGCGCTTCGGAGTCCGCGGAGGTGCTGGTGCTCACCAAGCGTTCGCTCTTCGACAGCGCGACGGCGTACGCGCAGGGCGGCATCGCAGCCGCGCTCGGTGCGGGCGACTCGCCCAAGCTGCATCGCCAGGACACCCTGGCGGCCGGCGCCGCGCTCTGCGA
>JBGTMW010000098.1:0-7011 GCA_041743365.1 Gemmatimonadaceae bacterium | reverse complement strand
GCGGTTCGGCGGGCCCAAGGCGAGCGCGCTCATTCAGCCGGGCGTCCGTTTCGTCGACGCCGTTGTGGAGACCGCCTGTGAGGCAGGCGCGAGTCCGATCGTCGTCGTCCTGCCGCCGGGGGTAAGCGCGCCACCCGGGACCATCGCGGTTTCCAACAGCGACGCCCACGGAGAACAGATCCAGTCCCTCCGCCTGGGCCTCGCCCGGCTCGTGAGCGTACCAGTGCGCGGAGCGCTGGCGTGGCCGGTAGACCACCCGTACGTGGACCTGCCGAGCGTGCTGGCGATCCTCGATGCGGTGCAGCGGACGCGGGCGGCGGTTGTCCTGCCGGTTTTCGCGGGCCGGCGTGGTCATCCCGTATATTTTTCCCGCGAGTGCTGGCGTGAGCTCGCGACCGTGCCGTCCGGCGGTGCCCGGGCGGTGGTCCACGCCCACGCGGCGGATGTTTGTGAAGTGCCAGTCGTTAATATTGGTGTGCTGCGCGATATCGATACGCGCGCCGACATGTCGAACGGATAAGGGGGCTAGACGAAATGCCGTTTCTGGACAGCGGGACCAGCTCGATCGAGGTGACGCCGGGCGAGCTGCTCGTCGGGAGTGGTGCTCAGGCAGCGTGGCGAGTCGCAAACTGCGACCTGGCGGCGAGGCACTTCACGCTCAAGGTCGCACAGGATGGGGCGGTGATGCTCAAGCCGTACTCCGCCAGCACGATAGTGGTAGTCAACGGCGCGGCGGCGAGCCAGGCTGGAACACCGGTCCGGATCGGCGATGTGATCGCCGCCGGAACTGCGCGCTTCGTGTACGTCAACGATCTCGAGGATCCGCGGCCCGCCATGGCAGCACCCGATGCGCGCCCCGCCTACCTCGTCGACGAAGCCGAGCGGAAGGCGTATTCATTGACCAAGCGGGTGATCAGCATCGGCCGGGATGCAGGCGCCGGAATCCCGTTGCGCGACCCCGCCGTCTCCCGCTTTCACGCGGATGTTCGAAAGGAGGCCGGAGAGTTCGTTCTCTACTCGATGGGCTCGGCGGGCACGCACGTGAACGACCAGCGCGTCGCTGCGCCGAAGATGATGGAGGAGGGCGATGTGATCCGGATCGGTAACGCGAGCTTCCGGTTCACCCGGGAGCTTCCCAAGGGGATGGCCCTCGCGAAGCCCGGCGATGTCGAAGAGGACGCCCTCGCGCGGCGGAGCACGGTGAACCTGCGGGCGGTGAAGGGCCGGGAAACCACCGGGGACATGGAAGCGAGCGAGCCGCGCCGTCCGCGCATGGTTGCTGTCGCCCTGGGGACCGTCGCGCTCGTCGCGGCGGCCGCATGGTTCATCCTCGGCCGAAGCTAGCGAGCGAGGACCGCGCCGAGCGAAATCACGATCGCGGCTACGGCCGCGATGATCGCGATCAGGCGCTTGCGGCCGCTCTCGGTAACCCGCTCCCTCGCCTCGTACGCGCCCATGAAGGTCGTCTGCATGTGGGAGCGCCGCGTATCGCCGGTGGCCTGTGCGCCCCCGCGCGCCTCGACGGTCTGGCCGATCGCTTCCGCCGAGAACCGCAGGGTCGTCCGGCCCACGGAGAGCTCGTCACCTTCTCCGAGGGGTCTGGGAGTAGTGATCCGCTCGCCGTTGAGCAGGGTCAGGGCGTTGTGCGGCGTGACCATGAACCCACCGTTCTGGCGGCGGATGTCGGCGTGGATCCGCGAGACCTCGGGCTCGGGGATGAACACGCCGCAGCGTGGATCCCGGCCGATCTCGGTGAACTCGCCGAGGCGGTACGAGCGGCCGCGGCGCTTCTCGCGAAGATATCCGCCCTGTCCATCGTTCCCGCTTGCGAGCTGGGTGAATCGGAATTCGGCGCGGCCGAGGCGGAGGCGGTCGCCGTAGCGAACTACCCCGCGTCCATCGCTGACCTCGACTCCATTCACCTGAATGGAGGCGTCCGGGACGGCGGCCGCGACGAGCGCGTAGCCACCCTTTTCGAGGGTGATGATGGCGTGGAGCGCGGCCAGATCACGGCCGTGTATGCGCCAGGCCGCTTCGGACCCGCTCCCGATTGTGAGAACGCCCGGGCCCAGTGGCTTCGCCTGGTGTTCGAACTCTAGGTAGGGCATTTCCTGATAAGGAGTTGCGGGGAACGTTCAATATCATGCCGGCCGGCATATCTCCGCATCGCAGATCACAAATCCCGCTTTACGTGACGGTTCAACACGCTCGTCGGCAACGACTTCAGCATTGCCGGTGCCGAACGGGTGTCGGAACGACGGAATTCTTCGATGCTTTCGTTGACGTTCCGCCAAAGGGGACTAGTTTACTCCCCATGGTGACCGTGACCACGATCCAGGTCGTTATCCGGTCGCTCCAGCAGGACGGCTCACACTGCGGTAAGGAAGCGCAAGCGCTTTTCGCAAAGGCGTTTGCCGGCACCTGCATGATAATGGATCGCGCCTCGGGCCGCACCTTGCGGGGTGCTCGGGCGATCATGCGGAGCGCTCGCGGAATGGCGCGGGTGCGGGGGCGTTACCCTGTCCGGCAGCGGGCAGTGGCCATCATCGGCAGTCGAGGAAAGGCATGAGCTCGTCAATCGAATCACTCATTGGCACGGAGTACCAGCACGGCTTCGTCACCGAGATCGAGACGGATTCGATCCCGCGGGGGCTGAGCGAGGATGTCGTGCGCCTCATCTCGGCCAAGAAGAACGAGCCGCCGTTCATGCTCGAGTGGCGGCTGAAGGCGTATCGCCGCTGGCTGACGATGAAGGAGCCGCACTGGCCGAACGTCACGTACGGGCCGATCGACTACCAGGACATGGTCTACTATTCGGCGCCGAGGAACGTCAAGCCGCTTGCGAGCCTCGACGAGGTCGATCCCGAGCTGCTGCGCACGTACGAGCGACTCGGCATTCCGCTCACGGAACAGAAGCGGCTTGCCGGCGTCGCCGTCGATGCGATCTTCGACAGCGTCTCTGTGGGCACCACGATGCGCAAGGAGCTGGGCGAGCTCGGCATCATCTTCTGCTCCTTCGGCGAAGCGGTGCAGGAACATCCCGAGCTGGTCCAGAAGTACCTCGGCACGGTCGTGCCGCACAGCGATAACTTCTTCGCGGCTCTCAACGCCGCCGTCTTCAGCGACGGCTCCTTCTGCTACATCCCCCGGGGGGTGCAGTGTCCGATGGAGCTCTCGACCTATTTCCGGATCAACAACGCGGACACCGGCCAGTTCGAGCGCACGCTGATCATCGCGGAGGAAGGTGCGTCGGTGAGCTACCTCGAGGGGTGCACGGCGCCGAAGCGTTCGACGACGCAGCTGCACGCCGCGGTCGTCGAGCTCATCGCGCTGGATGATGCGTCGATCAAGTACTCGACGGTGCAGAACTGGTACGCGGGCGACGAGGAGGGCCGCGGGGGCATCTACAACTTCGTGACGAAGCGCGGGAAATGCCTGGGCAGGCGCTCGAAGATCTCCTGGACGCAGGTGGAGACCGGCTCGGCGATAACCTGGAAGTACCCGAGCGTGATCCTGCAGGGCGATGATTCCACGGGCGAGTTCTACTCGGTGGCCGTGGTCAACAGGCACCAGCAGGCCGACACCGGGACGAAGATGATCCACATCGGGAAGAACACGAAGAGCACGATCATCTCGAAGGGGATCTCGGCGGGGCAGGGGAACAACAGCTATCACGGCCAGGTGAAGGTGCTTCCGAAGGCGGATAATGCGCGCAACTACACGCAGTGCGACTCGATGCTCGTCGGGAACCGCTGCGGCGCGCACACATTCCCGTACATCGAGGTCCAGAACAACACCGCGACCATCGAGCACGAGGCATCGACTTCGAAGATCGGCGAGGACCAGATTTTCTACTGCAAGCAGCGCGGCCTGAGCGCCGAGGATGCGATCTCGATCATTGTGAGCGGATTCTGCAAGGAGGTCTTCCAGAAGCTGCCGATGGAATTCGCCCTCGAAGCCCAGCAGCTGCTCGGGATTACGCTCGAAGGAAGTGTAGGCTAGCCCGTACCGCGCTACTGCGTACTTGTACTGCGTACGTTTCGTGCACTGCGTACTGCGCACGCATTGCGTACCGAGTACTTCGTACGGTCTGCGTACGGGGGGTACCAGGAGCGGAACGGCAGGCGTGACGGGGGAAACGCGGTCGTGTACGAGGTACTCGATGCGAAGTACGCGCGCAGTACGCAGTGCCCGAAGCGTGCGAAGTACCCCGTACGAAGTCCGTTCGCAGTACGCAGTGCCCGAAGCGTACGAAGTACCCCGTACGAAGCCCGTTCGCAGTACGCAGTGCCAGAAGCGTACGAAGTACTCCGTTCGAAGTCCGTTCGAAGCACCCCGTACGAAGTACCTCTTGCCAAATTTCGCTTGTGATCAAATGACCGCTCTTCTGACAATCAACAATCTCCATGCTTCGATCGATGGCAAGGAGATCCTGCGGGGAATCACGCTCACCGTTCAGCCCGGGGAGATCCACGCCGTGATGGGCCCCAACGGGTCGGGCAAGAGCACGCTCGCCCAGGTGCTCGCGGGGCATCCGGCATTCGAGGTGACGCAGGGTGAGGTCACGTACGACGGGCGAAACCTGCTCGAGCTCGATGCGGAGGAGCGGGCGCAGGCGGGCTTGTTTCTCGCCTTCCAGTATCCGGTCGAGATCCCCGGAGTGTCGAACGCGTACTTCCTGCGCTCGGCGTACAATGCGATCAGGGAGTCGCGCGGCATCGAGGAGGTCGATCCGATGGAGTTCTACGACCTGATGCAGCAGAAGCTCAAGATGGTCGACATGTCGGACGAGATGCTCAACCGGTCGGTGAACACCGGGTTTTCCGGCGGCGAGAAGAAGCGGAACGAGATCCTCCAGATGGCCGTGCTCGAGCCGCGCCTGGCGATTCTCGATGAGACCGACTCCGGGCTCGACATCGATGCGCTCCGCATCGTCGCCGATGGCGTGAACAAGCTGCGCCGCCCGGAGAACTCCGCGATCGTCGTGACCCATTACCAGCGTCTCCTCAACTACATCGTCCCCGATTTCGTGCACGTTCTCGCGGGAGGGCGCATCGTCAAGTCGGGTGGCAAGGAGCTCGCGCTCGAGCTCGAGGCACGCGGGTACGACTGGCTGATGGAGACCGCCGCGTGATCGAGTCGTACGTGGGCGACTTCGGGCCCTTCGCGGCCCGGGTCGATGCACTTTCGCCCGCCTGGGTCGGCCAGGTCCGTCGCCGCGGCCTGGAGCGCTTCCGGGAGCTCGGATATCCGACGCCGCGCAACGAGGACTGGCATTTCACCAGCGTCGCCGCCATCGCGGAATCCGAGTTCCACATCAGCGCGTCTCCGGGCGGGGAAGTGAAGGTCGGCGATCTGGCTCCCTTCCAGTTCGGGGAGAAGCGGTGGCCGACGCTCGTGTTCGTGAACGGCCGCTTCGCGGATGAGCTCTCGACCTTCACGACCATGCCGCCGGGCGTTCGCGTGATGGAGCTCGCCCGCGCATGGCGCGAGGAGCCGGCGCTGCTCGAGCGCCACCTCACCAAGGTCGCGGATCACGAGACGCAGGCATTCACTGCGCTGAACACGGCGTTCATGATGGATGGTGCCGTAATTCACATCGCCGCCGATGCGGTCCTGGAGGCGCCGCTGCACGTGATCTTCGTCTCCGATGCATATGCGGCGAAGACCGTATCGCACCCGCGCACCCTGATCGTGGCCGACCGGCATGCGAACGCCACGATCATCGAGAGCTACATCTCGCTTGGCGACGCGCGCTACTTCACCAACGCGGTTACCGAAGTCGTGGTCGGCGAGGGCGCGCAGCTTCGGCACTACCGCATCCAGCGGGAGAGCGAGCGTGCGTACCACGTCGGCACGACCGATGTCCGCCAGGCACGCGGAAGCCTGTACAAGTCGTTCTCCTTCGCGACCGGAGCGCAGCTCTCGCGCATCAACATATACACGAAGCTCGATGGCGAGGGGAGCGAGGTCTGGCTCGACGGCCTGTACATGGTCGATGGCGACCAGCACGTGGACCACCAGACGCGCATCGTGCACCTTCAGCCGAACTGCGCGAGCCACGAGGTCTACAAGGGCGTTCTCGACGGCGTCTCGCACGGCGTGTTCAACGGCCAGGTGTTCGTCGATCCCATCGCGCAGAAGACCGACGGCAAGCAGACCAACAACAACCTCCTCCTGTCACCACGCGCGCGCGTCGACACGAAGCCGCAGCTCGAGATCTTCGCGGATGATGTGAAGTGCACCCACGGCGCCACCGTTGGGCGCATCGACGAGCTTGCGCTCTTCTACATGAAGAGCCGCGGGATCGGTGCGCAGATGGCGCGCGAGCTCCTGACGTACGCGTTCGCGGCGGACGTGATCGAGCGGATCGAGCTCGACGCGGTGCGCACCGGCCTCGAGGCGCTCACGCTGCGACGATTCACGCGCGAGGAGGTCGGCATCCCCGGCGACGGAACGACCGGCGAGCACCCGGTGTTCTCTCTCAACGCGGTTGGAGGCGGTGTGCGGGGATGAGCGGCGGCCCGGTCCCACCCGCCAGCGGGTCGGTGCGGCCCGAGGAGCTCTACCAGAGCGTGATCCTGGACCACAACCGGCGCCCGCGAAACCATCGCGAGATGGAGCTGGCAAGTGCGCGGGCCGAGGGAAACAACCCCTCCTGCGGCGATGAGGTGACGGTATGGCTTCGCCTGGAGGGAGACACCATCGCCGACATCAGCTTCAAGGGCGTGGGCTGCGCCATCTCGCGCGCATCGGCGTCGATCATGACGACGGCGGTGAAGGGACGGACGGTCTCGGAAGCGGAAGCGCTGTTCGAGCGATTTCACGACCTGGTCACCGGGAAGGCACGCTTGCCGGAAGCCACGGAGCTCGGATCGCTCGAGGTCTTCTCCGGCGTGTCGCGCTTCCCCATGCGGGTGAAATGCGCGAGTCTTTCGTGGCACACACTGCGGTCGGCGCTGCGCGAGGGGATCGCGAGCGCTCGCGACGCGTGAGGCGCGCCGATCCGTC
>JBGTMW010000097.1:0-1720 GCA_041743365.1 Gemmatimonadaceae bacterium | reverse complement strand
CCAGAGCCTGGTGGCCAACGCCGCGGGCCTGCCGCAGGATCAGATCGACGCCTCGATTCTGCCGGCAGCGGCCGCCTGACGGCCTCGATACCTGCCGGATCCAGCGCGAAAGGCGAATCGCGGACGCTAAGCGTCCGCTATTCGCACTTCGAGCCTGTGAATGAAAGAGGGCCCCGGCGAACCGGGGCCCTCTTTCGTAGCGAGCCGTTAAGCCGGATTCTGTCGGGCGCGACCATCCATCTCGACGGAGCCTGAGCTCCGAAGGGACCACGTTCTCCGCGGTCCTGCGGCCTACCTGGACCTCGCCGGGCCGGGTCGACGGTCCTGCTTGGCCTTGCACCAGGTGGGGTTTACCCGGCCGCCGCGTCACCGCGACGCCGGTGCGCTCTTACCGCACCATTTCACCATTGCCTGTTCGCCGCCCCGAAGGGCGACGCCATCGGCTGTGTGTTTCTGTGGCACTTTCCCGCGGGTTTCCCCGGGTGGGCGTTACCCACCACCTTGCCCTTCGGTGTCCGGACTTTCCTCGAGGAGACCGAGGCCTCCCCGCGGTCGCGTGGCTCGCGACGGCGATGATAGGGGCGATCGCAGCAGGAGCCATCTCGAACCGAGACGTGTGGCACGGGAAGGTTGCTGAGCAACCATGGCGGACCACACGTCCTGAGCGCAGCTTCCCCACCCCGTCCGCGCACACTCCCTAGCTCAGGCGCGAACCGCAATCGGCGCAACCCACTGGCGTCAGCCGTGGCTTCGCGCACGCAGGGCAGGTCGCCGAACCCGAGGAAACCAGCTGATCCATGGCCGCGACGACCAGATCCTCGAGCGTTCCCTCGCCCATCGTCGCGCCGCGTTCAACCGGCCTGCGTCCGGTTTCGGAGCCGCGCCGGGGTCGCCGCCGCTGATCGAAGCGAGGGCGCCTGACGGGTGCGGTGATCGTGGAGATGCTCATCTCAGACCTTTCTGAACACGCCGATCACCCGGCCGAGCACCTCGGCCTCGTGAGAGATGATCGGCTGGTAAGCGGGGTTCTCGGGCTGTAGGCGCACGGCATCGCCCTCGCGGAAGAAGCGCTTGACGGTGGCCTCGTCATCGATCATGGCGACGACGATCTGCCCGTTGTCGGCGTCCTCCGCCGGATGGACGACCACGAAGTCGCCCCCGAGGATCCCCGCGTCGCGCATGGAGTCACCGACCACCTTGAGGGCATAGTCGCCGTCGTCGGCGCCGATCACGGCTGGAATCTCGAGCTGGTCCTCGATGTTCTCCTCAGCGAGGATCGGCGTTCCCGCCGCAACCTGCCCGACGAGCGGGATCGATGGACGCATTACGCGCTTGCCACGCTCCACCAGGATCTCGATCGCCCTCGGCTTCGAAGGGTCGCGACGCAGAACTCCGGAGCGCTCGAGCTTCGCGAGGTGCGCGTGGACGGTCGAGGGCGAATGCAAGCCGATGGCGCTGCCGATCTCCCTCACCGTCGGCGGGTAGCCCGTCTTGTCGATCTGCGCCTTGATGAACTCGAAGATCTCGTTCTGGCGCTTGGTCAGGTTCAGATCCATGGCTGGAGTCGCCCTCCTCGGCTTCGTCGAATCGCTCTCTGCGGGGAACACATGTTCGTAGAGTAGAACGAGCGGCGGATGGATTCAAGCGCGGTGCCTCTACGGCTCCGGATCCATACAATGACCGGCGCCCGGCGGCTGTGGCGGAACTGGTAGACGCGCAA
>JBGTMW010000096.1:0-1917 GCA_041743365.1 Gemmatimonadaceae bacterium | reverse complement strand
CGACGTCGTTCCAGAGGCTGTCCCCGGGTCCGGCCGCGAGCGCGCCCTCGATGCGCACGGCGCGCACCACCTCGCGGACCCGCGGTGGTCCTTCCGGTGAGAGCGAGCGAACGTACTGTGCCACTCGCCAGAGCTGCTCGTCGGTGATGATCCCGCTCTCGATGACATCGGTGAACGACGGCATGGGCGTGCCGTCGAGTCCCGCGCGCAGCCTGGTGTAGATCTCCTCGAGCGACGATCCACCGTTGAAGGTCCAGCTCTTCGTCAGGTCTGCGGCGCGGATCGGATGGTTCCAGTCATCCGTCAGCGTCGGCGCCGAGGGTCCGTCGCCGCGGCCTGCCTGGCCGTGACACTTCGCGCACTCGAGCGACTCGAAGACCCTCCGACCTTCGGCGATCGCCTCGGCACCGCCGCCCGGCGCGCGGCCAACCTCGACCAGCTTCGGAGCGGCGCCGCTGAAGAACGCCGAGAACGTCTTCAGGTAGGCGACGAGATCGTTGCGGTCGGCGTTGGTGAGCACGTTGCGCCAGCCGGGCATCGCCGTGCCCGGCATTCCGTCGTCGATGACGCGCCTGATGTCGGCGTCCGTGGGCAGCTCACCGCTCGCGGTGGTACGGACCTGGTATACACCCTTCGTGAAGTCGCGGGGGCGGGGAAGCATGTACGCGGCGCCGGAGCCGTCGCCCGCGCCCGTGTCCCCGTGACAGCCTGCGCACCACTTGTCGTAACTCGCCTTCCCCGGGTGCTGCTGCTGCGCGCGCAGCTCGCCGGTCCGAATCGCAAGCGCCGCCCCGATCAGTGTGGCGAGCGAGACCGTGCGAGCGATCGCCCATGTTCCGCGCCACCGCGCCGCGTCAGTCATGCGCGGCTCCTTCCGCTTCCCACGTCCGCGGCGTGCGACCCGACTGCTGGTACAGGAAGATGATCACCGCCCAGATCTCATCCGCCGTGAGGTAATCCTCCCAAACGGGCATCGCCGAGTTCCACGGAGTCCCCTCTCGCGGGAGCCCCGGGCCGCCCTTGGCGATGCGCCAGAACACGTAGCTCTCGGTGAGCTGCGCGATCGTGCCGGCATCGAAGGGGAGCGGGGTCGGGCTGAAGCCGTGGCCGAAATGGCCGGCACCGTCGAGAAGATCGCCGTGACACGCGAGGCAATTCTGGTAGTACACGCGCTGTCCGGTGGCGTAGTGCTCCGCCATCGTGCCCCGGGATCGCAGCGGGTTCTCCAGTCCGGTTAGCTGCATAGGAGCTCCCCGAAAGGTTATCTGGCTTGGCGGCGCCGGGTGAATCGACCGCAGCTCGATCGGAGCTTCGACCCTCGGGCGCGTCTGATCGTAGGTGACGAAGCCGACGAGTAGTGGAAGCGCGACGAAGAGCCCCCGGCGGAGCCACTTCCTGTCGTCGTCGACCAGCGTCCGGTGCATCGGCTCCTTGAACCGCGTCCAGGTGTTCTCCTCATCGCTGACGTAGATCAACACGCCGATGAGCGCGAACCCCATGTACATGAGCACGACGCTGGCCGGCACCGGCGCGCTCGCAACGCCGAAAAGCGGCGGGATGTAGCGTATGCCGGCCGTGAAGAGGATGTAGGCGCCGAAGAGAAGCAGCGTCACACGCGCCAGCGGATGCGAGAAGGAACCACGAAGTCGCTTCATCGTCTGGCCTCCAGGAAGCGCACGATCACTTCGAGCTGTGCCGCAGTGAGCATGTTTCCGAAGATCGGCGGCATCATTCCGGCCGCGCTCTCGAACCCGGCCGCGGTCTCGGCCGCCGGATCGACGATGCCGCTCCGGATGCGATCGGCCCGGATGCGGCGGCCCATCCCGTCGAACGAGGGACCGATCGCCGGACCCGCGCCGTCTATCGCATGGCAGCCAAGGCAGGCCTTCTCCCTGAGGAGCTGCATCGGGTCCAGCG
>JBGTMW010000095.1:0-11347 GCA_041743365.1 Gemmatimonadaceae bacterium | reverse complement strand
GCGCGCGTCCTCGAGGGCCCCTGCCTCATCCGACCAGAGGATCGCGTTCAATCCCTCCGGGCCCGCCTTCGTCGCCGCGGCGCGCGCGAAGGATGCGCGAATCACGTCGCGCGCAGTCATCTTCCCCGAGCATGTCGCATCGGCACAGGCGGAGGCCGAGGCCGGGAAACCCGGATCGCTCACGACGTTGTCTCCACCGCATCCTCGTGAGTGGAGAGACGCGGCACGATGAAGAATCCGTCGCGCATTGAGGGGGCAAAATCGTCGCGTGTGTGGGCGAGGGGGAGCTGCGGGCCGGCATCCTCGCGCAGCGGCATGCCACCGGAGCTGATGCCGGTGACGCGCTGATCCGGGCGTGACGGCACGGCGCGCAGTACATCCATGTGCTCGAGAATGCGATTCAGCTCCGCGACGAGCGCAGGAATGCGCCCGGGTTCCAGCCCGAGCCGCGCCAGCGCGGCAATGTGCCGCACGTCATCGACGGTGACACTCACTCGTCCCATCCTCGTTGAAGTCCCGCATATGCGACAACGAGCCGCTTTCGTCCGATGCTCTCGTCGTCGAATTCCACCGTCACCTTCGCATCCTTTCCCGCTCCGCCGATCTCGGTGATCGTGCCGGTGCCGAAGCGCGCATGACGTACCCGTTCTCCCGGGACGAACTGCGGGAGGTCCTGCGAGAACTCCACATCGCGATCCACGCGTGACGTCGTGCGACTCACCGGCGCGCCCGGACGGCGCATCGCGGCTGGCTGTGGCATGATGGAGCGGCCCGATGCGCGGAGCTTGAAGGTTGCCCGCTCCTCCAGCATGCCTGATGGAATGGACCGCAGGAAGCTCGACGGAATGGAGGGAAGCATCTCGCCGTTGCGGCGGCGCGACCGCGCGTGTGTCAGATAGAGCTTTCGCTCCGCGCGGGTTATCCCGACGTAAAGCAGCCGGCGCTCTTCCTCGAGCAGCGCGGGATCGTCAAAGGCACGGCTGAGCGGAAAGAGCCCGTCTTCCAGCCCCGTTATGAACACCAGCGGGAACTCCAGGCCCTTCGCGTTGTGGAGCGTCATCAGCGTGATTGCGTCGGCGTTCGCGTCGAGCGAATCCAGGTCGGCGACGAGCATCGCACGCTGCAGGAAGTGGTCGAGCGGGGTGAGGCCAACCTCGCCACCCTCCTCGACGACCATTTCGGCAACTCCGGTCACGAGCTCGCCAACATTCTCGATTCGCTCCAGCCCCTCGGGTCCCTCCGCCCGCAGGTGGTCCACGTAGCCGATCGCATCGATGAGCTCGGAGAGAATCTCGTTCACTGCTGCGTCGGCGGCACGCTCACGCAACCGGCCCACGATCCGACTGAAATCCGACAGCGCCGTGCGTGCAGCCGGTCGAAGCCCATCCTGAAGATCGAGGCGCGTTGCGGCGACGAGCATGGGAACGCCCGCGGCGCGCGCCATCTCGCCAAGCGTGTCGATCGTCGTCTCGCCCAGCCCGCGGCGCGGAACGGCGATTGCCCGGCGGAACGCTTCGTCGTCCGCGGGATTCGCTATGATCTTGAGATAGCTCATCATGTCCCGGATCTCGCGACGGTCGTAGAATCGAACGGCGCCGACCAGCCGGTACGGAATGGCGCGCTTGCGCATCGCCTCCTCCATCGACCGGCTCTGCGAGTTCGTGCGGTACAGAATCGCGATGTCCCGCAGCGCCAGCGAGCGCTCGGTCGCGCGGCGCGCCTCGATCTCCTCGGCCACGTAGTCGGCTTCGTCCCGCTCGTCGAGAGCGGCCACGATGGTCACTCGTTCACCATCCGGACGGGTCGGCCGCAGCGTCTTGCCGCGTCGCGCCGTGTTCTCGGAGATGACGACGTTGGCGAGCGACAGGATCGCCGGTGTCGAGCGGTAATTATCCTCGAGCCGGACGACGGCCGCCGCCGGGAAGTCCTTCTCGAAATCGAGAATGTTCCGGATGTCGGCGCCGCGCCAGCCGTAGATGGACTGGTCATCGTCCCCGACTACGGCGACGTTCGCGTGCTCGCCACCGAGCAGCGTGATCAGCCGGTATTGAGCGCGGTTGGTGTCCTGGTACTCATCGACGAGGATGAACTGGAAGCGCGCGCGGAGACCGGCCAGGCGTTCGCCATCCGACTCCAGCATCCGCACGGGCAGCACCAGGAGGTCGTCGAAGGAGACGGCGTTGGCGGCACGGAGTGCAGGCTCGAGCTCCCTGTAGACGACGCTCGTCGCTCTCGAGAACGGATCCATCGCCAGCCGCTCGTACTCCTCCGGACTGACCAGGGCGTTCTTGGCGTCGGAGATTGCGCCGTGAATCGCCCTGGGCGTCCAGGTCTTCTTCGATATCGAGTGCCGGTCCATCGCGCGCTTGACGACGGACAGGGTGTCGTCTTCATCGTAGATCGTGAAGCTCGCGGTTCGGCCCACGGCCGAGGCGCCCATCCGGAGGAGGCGCGCGCCTATGGCGTGGAAGGTGCCGCACCAGATGCCCGCGGGCGCTTCGCCAAGCTGGGCGGCGATCCGCTCGCGCATTTCACCCGCAGCCTTGTTGGTGAACGTGACCGCGAGAATGCGTGCGGGGTCGACCCCGTGCTGCTCGATGAGACGTGCTATCCTGGTTGTCAGGACGCGTGTCTTTCCGGATCCGGCGCCGGCGAGGACGAGCAGTGGTCCCTCGAAGTGCTCCACCGCAGCGCGCTGCGCGGAGTTGAGGCCCGGGCGCGTGATGGGATCCGTCAATATCTGCATCAGCGAAGTATAATCTCGAAGACGGCACCACGGCCGTCCGATGGAACGAGCGCCAGCTTTCCACCGTGACCCTGGTGAATTATGCGTCTTGCGAGCGAGAGCCCGATCCCCCAGCCGCCATCCTTGGTCGAGAAGCCGGGCTGGAATACCCTGCGGTGAAGCGCCGGCGGAATTCCCGGTCCGTCGTCGGCCACACGTACGAGTGCGCCGCTCTCCGGCGCGGGCTCCGTCTCGATGAGCACTGACCCGCCCCGGCCCGCCAGCGCATCGATTGCGTTCTTCACCAGTGACTCGATGGCCCACTCGAGGAGCACCGGATCACCCTGGATCATGGGGAGCTCGCCTCGCCGCTCGAAGCGAATGACGACCGTGTGAGCCAGCGTCGGAACGCGCGCGCGGAAGTACGAGGCCACCGCCTCGACGAGCGCCGCGATGTCCACCGGCTCGCGGCGCGGGGGACGACCGATACGCTCGAAGCGGTGCGCCACACGCTCCAGGCGCTCGAGATCCGCGCGCATGTGCCCAATGGCCAGCGCTGCCGACCCCTCGGTCGCCTGCTCCGAAAGGAGCTCGATCCATCCGTTGAGACTCGACAGCGGAGTGCCGAGCTGATGGGCGGACTCCCTGGCCATGCCAGCCCATATTCGCTCGCGGTCGGCGCGGCCGCGTGCCCGGAGCAGCGCGATCCCGGCGACCACCATCAACGCGAGGATGACTGCCTGGACCGCCGGAATAATCCTCAGCCAGGTAACGAGCGGCGTGTGTCCATAATGCACGTTGCCGACTCCGGGCTCGATCACGGGCGGATTCTGGCGATCCAGCTCGGCCGCGAAGGCGCGTACGCGGGGATCGTCCACCGGTGCGTCGAAGGGAAGATTTGCCGCCGCGGTGGGAACGCCGCTCGCATCGGTCACGATCACCGGAACTCCCATCTCCCGGATCTGGCCGGACAGGTCGAGCAGTGCGCCGAGTGCGTCGCGGTCCGCGCTCGTGTCACTGAGCGCGCGATAGACGCGTGCGAACATCAGCGCCGTGCGATTGCTCTCGATATTCAGCTCGACGACGACGCGCTGAGTGTAGACGACGTACGACACGAGCAGCGTCGCGATGCCGACCGCGACCAGTACCGGCGCGGCTCGTCGCATCGTTCAGCTGAGCGAGTCTGTCCCGAGATGGCTGCGCAGCGCTTCCGGAATCCCGACCGTCCCATCGGCGCGCTGATGAGTCTCGAGCACGGCGGCGATGGTGCGCGCGAAGGCCAGTGCGGACCCGTTGAGGGTGTGCACCAGTCGAGGCTTCCCTCCCCCGGCCGGCCGGTACCTGATGTTCCCCCGCCTTGCCTGGAAATCGACGAAGCTGCTGCAGGAGGAGATCTCGAGCCACTGCCCCACGCCGGGAGCCCAGGCCTCGATGTCGTACGTCATCGCGCTGGCGAAGCCGGTGTCGCCGCTCGCGAGGAGCTTCACCCTGTAGGCGAGCCCAAGCGACTTCACGACAGCCTCGGCGTGCGACAGGAGGCGCTCCAGCTCCGCCGCAGAGCTTTCCGGCGTCGTGTACCGAACCAGCTCGACCTTGTCGAACTCGTGCACACGGAGCAACCCGCGGGTGTCCTTGCCGTGCGATCCGGCCTCACGCCGGAAGCACGGCGTGTAGGCACAGAAGCCCTTGGGCAGGTCGGCTTCGGCCAGGATCTCGTCGCGATACAGGTTGGTGACCGGAACCTCGGCGGTCGGGACGAGAAACAGCGGCTCGTCCCGCAGCGCGTACATGTCCTCCTCGAACTTCGGAAGCTGAGTCGTCGCAGTCATGCTCGCGCGATTGGCGACGAACGGAACCCACACCTCTTCGTAACCGTGCTCACGGGTGTGAAGGTCGAGCATGAAGTTCATGAAGGATCGAACGAGGCGCGCCCCGCCGGCGCGAAACACCACGAACCCCGAACCCGCGACCTTGGCTCCGCGCGGAAGATCCAGGATCCCGAGCGACTCGCCGATCTCCCAGTGCGGGCGGAGGCCGTCCGGCGCGCGCGGAGTCCCCCACTCGCGGACGACGACGTTGCTGTCCTCCCCGCCAGCTGGCACTTCGGGAAGCGTAACGTTGGGAATCTCGAGCAGCATGGCGTTGAGCGCGGCCTCGGTCTCGCTGCGCTCGGTCTCCAGGCGGGTGATCTCGTCACCCAGGATGCGAGAACGTCCCATCACATCGGCCGCGTCGGCTCCCGCTCGTTTGAGGCGTGCGACCTCCTGCGTCGCCTCGTTCCGGGCAGCCTTGCGCTCCTCGACCGCCTGGATGAGGGCGCGGCGTTCGACATCGAGCTCCACCGCGCGGTCGAGAACAGGCGCGATCTGTTCGAGGGTGCCACGGCGCTCCATTCCATCGCGGAGCGCGTCCACGCCCTCGCGCAGGAGCCGAAGGTCGTGCACTCTAGTTCCTGGGGAGCTCGCCCGGCACCAGGGAACGGAAGCCGCAGCTCGGATCCGCTACCGCACGGAAATGGATCGCGCGAGTGGCGACATTTACGCTGTCGACGACGAGCTTGCCAAAGATGACCTGCGGATAGGGGTACTGGCAGGGAGTGGCAGCCTCGATCGCCACCGTCTCGCCGGGGTCCACCGTGAGAGGCTCGTCGTAGACGTAGCCGTCTCTCGGGGCGCTGGTCAGATCCTCGAACATGCCGGCAACCGTCCGGAGTCCGACCTTACGCACGTTCGCTTCAGGAGCGGCGAGCAGGCTCATGGGATAGAGCACGGCCTGTCCCGCGCCGTTGATGTCGAATCCCACCTCGTAGTTGAAGAGACCGGTGGCGCGCACCGTCACGAGATCACGGACGTTCAGCGCCGTCGGATAACTGACGTCCGATCCGGTCAGGGCGTACGCGATAAGTGTGTCGGCGATGACGACACCCTGGGCGGGCAGGCGAATCTGGTCGCCACATGCGGTGCCCAGCCCGATGGCGAGGGCGACTGCGAGAAGACGACGAACGGCGTGACGCATGAATGAGCATCCGTGACGGGAGGGGTGTGCGAGGGCGAACAATATCGATGCGCGCAAGGCCTTGCAAGCGATTAACCTGCCTTGACTTCGCTCATCTCGAACCGTAGCTTCGGCTGCATTCCTTCGGAGAGTAGATGCCCACCATTCGAGACCTCGTCGGCACGATTCGCCAGCGGGACGGAGTCGAGGCCGCCATCGTTCTCGGACGAGACGGCCTTTTGATCGATGGCCAGGCGGTTGGCGCGCTCGATCCCGAGGATGTCGCAGCCCACATTCCGTCGATAATCAACGCGGCGGATGAGTTCGGGGGAGCAACGCTCCGCGGCGCGGTTACGACGGCGGTGCTCGAGCATGCCAAGGGTCTGGCGATCGTCTCCGTCCTTTCGGGAGACGCCGTCCTTCTCGTGCTACTCCGACCGAACGCCGACATTGGATCGCTTCTCTATGAATTGCGCCGCAACCGCGGCCACCTCGCCACGCTCGTCTAACCCGTGATGTCACCAGCAGGTTCCGTCACCCATGTGCTCGTCGCCGACGACGAGCCCCATATCGGGCGCATCATCAAGATGAAGCTCGAACAGGGCCCCTTTCGAGTGACTCTCGCCTATGATGGTCGCGAGGCGCTCGACGTTCTGGAGCGCGAGCCCGACATAGGCCTGGTGCTGCTCGACCTCATGATGCCGCTGCTCAGCGGGCTGGATGTGCTCGCCCATATCAGGAGCGATCCGCGGTGGCGGGGTCTCCCGTGCATCATCCTCACGGCCGCCGGGCAGGAGGAGCAGCATCGCCAGGCGATGGAGCTTGGAGCCAGCGAGTTCCTGACGAAGCCGTTCAGCCCGAAGAAGCTCTACGCGCGGACCGCGGAGCTTGCGGGAATCGCGACCGAGGAGAGCAGCGCGGAGACCGCGTGAGCCGCTGGGCTGTGGTGCTTGCCGGGGGAGTCGGCTCGCGCTTCTGGCCGCTGAGCACGCCGGAACGCCCCAAGCAGCTGCTCCCGCTCGTGTCGAACGAGCCGATGCTCGCGGCGACGCTGCGACGCGTACAGCCTCTCGCTCCGCCCAAGCACACGCTGGTACTCACGAGCGCGTCGCTCACGAGCGCCGTTCGCGAGCTCGCCCCGGACCTCCCACCGCGGAACATCATAGCCGAGCCACGGCCCGCGGGTACCGCGGCAGCTCTCGCCTGGGCTGCGGACACGGTTGCGCGGCTCGATCGTCCCGAGGCTGTGATGCTGTGCGTGCATGCCGACTGGTCGATCGGTGATGAGACTGGATTCCGCGAGGCTCTGGAGCGGGCGGCACGAGCGGCGGAAAAGCATCACGCCCTGATCACGATAGGAATCGTCCCGACGCGCGGCGACCCGGGCTTCGGCTACATCCAGCCGGCAGAGCTGGTCCGAGGCGAGGACATGCTCCGCCGTGTGGAGCGATTCATCGAGAAGCCGAATCGCGCCCAGGCCGAGGCAATGAAGGTCCAGAACTACCTCTGGAATTCCGGGATCTTCGTCTGGCGGGCCTGCGATTTTCTCGAGGAGCTCCGCAGGCACACGCCCGAGATCGCGCCGGCGCTCGCCAACGCAGCGGGCGATGCGGAGCGCTTCTTCAGCGAAGTGCAGCCTACGTCGGTCGATGTCGGCCTGCTCGAGCGCAGCGATCGCGTGATGGTGCTGCCCGGCGACTTCGGATGGGACGACGTCGGCACCTGGGCAGCGCTGGCCCGTGTGCGAGCGCTGGATGCATCCGGAAATGCCATCAGAGGATCGGTTTTCGCGCGAGACTCCGAGCGCAACGTGGTGCACGTTGAATCCGGGACCGTCGTGTTGTACGGCGTATCCGATCTGGTGGTCGTCAAGAAGGACGGCCTCACCCTGATCACAACCCGCGACAGATCGACAGATCTCAAGACCCTGATCGAGACGCTGCCGCCGGAAGTGCGCGAGCAGCGATGACGGTTCGCCGGCATTGGCGCAGTGGACGCGGCCCCACAGGATGACCGGCTTCGCTGGTGGCAGCGGCGTGATCTGGCTGTACGACGACGACCGGGCGCGCGGGTTCGAGCCCTTCGCGCTCACGCGCCCGGCGTCGACGATGCTCGCGGGTATGCGGACGGTTCGGGATCGCTGGTCCATGGTATTTCATGGGGTCGACCCCGTCGCGCTGTGCGCAGACCATCTCGCCGGGAGGGAGGATCTCCCGGGGGAGAGCGCGGACGCGCGGGACGAGATTCCTGCCGGGAGCGTTGTCGCGAACGCGCGCTGCATTCCGGTGGCGGGTGTCCTCGAGGCCGATGACACTCCCGGATCGGGCGCCGCGATCTGGCAATGTGCATCACGAGTCGCGGCGATCAGGACCAGCCGTCCGCTTCGCGTGAGCGACTTTCGCGACGGGCGAATTGCGCTGGAGGAGCTCGCACCGCGTGGAGTGGAGGTCGGGGAGGTGGCGGGGTGGTGGGTGGATGAGCCCTGGGACTATGTGCGCTGGCTCCCCGCGCAGCTCGAGGACGACATCATGCGCGTCGCGCGGGGGGCGCTGGGTGGAAGCGGCGTCGTGATTCCCTTCGAGGCCCCTCCCGATCACGCGATCGTACTGGGCGAGTATCCCGTGTGTGTCCTCGCCGGAGTGACCATCGAGCCCTGGGTGGTGTTCGATGCGACGGCGGGGCCCATCCTGATCGGCCGGAGCGCATCGATCAGGGCATTCACGCGAGTCGTCGGTCCCTGTTTCATCGGCGAGAGCACGACGATCCTCGGCGGAGAGGTTCGCGGCTCGGCGATCGGTCCGATGTGCAAGGTGCGCGGGGAGGTCAGCTCGTCGATATTCACAGGATATGCGAACAAGGGCCACGACGGGTTCATCGGCCATTCCTGCCTCGGCGAGTGGACGAATCTCGGCGCGGGAACGACGACGAGCAATCTGAAGAACACCTACGGCACGGTGGCAGTAAGCACGCCGGCCGGGGTGCGGGAGACGGGGATGCAGTTTCTGGGGACGCTTTTCGGCGATCACGCGAAGACAGGAATCGGAGTGCGCCTCACGACCGGCACAATACTCGGCGCCGGCGCAAACGTGTTCGGCGCCCCTATGCCGCCGAAGCTGGTGCCTCCATTCGCTTGGGGCGACGCGCCGCCCTACCAGACGTTCGACATCGAGAAGTTTCTCGTCGTCGCCGAGCGTGTGATGGCGCGGCGGTCAGTGGCGCTCGAGCCGGCGATGCGACGCACTCTCGTTGCGGCGTACGAGAATCGCTGGAGGGTGCCGGCGTGAGGACGTGGGTGCTCGGGAGCGGGAGCAGGGGGAACGCGGTCCTGATCGAATGCGACGAGGACGCACACGTGCTCGTGGATGCCGGGTTCCCCACGTCGGTCCTCGCCGAGCGGCTGGCGAGCATCGGGGTTGAACCGGAGTCGATCGAGGGTGTGATCCTCACACATGAGCATGCGGACCACGCCCGCGGTGCCGCGGCAGCCGGCCGCCGGTGGGGTTGGGACGTGTATGCGACCGCGGGCACGGTGGCCGCGTGTCCCTCACTCACCGACATCGACGTGCGCAGCTTCGAGCCCGGAGGCACGCTCTCGATCGGCTGTGCCGACATCGAGACCGTGCGGATCTCGCACGATGCGGCCGAACCCGTGGCGCTCGTCGTGGCCTCCCGGCGCAGCGGCTCGCGGACAGCCATCGCCTATGACCTTGGTCAGGTCGACGGTGCGCTGCGTCGTTCACTTCGTGATGTGGACGTTCTGGTCCTGGAATCGAATCATGATGCGGGAATGCTGCGCGCCGGGCCGTATCCTCCCTCGGTCCAGCGGCGCATCGCGAGTCGAACGGGCCACTTGAGCAACGAAGCCGCCGCCCGCCTTGCCCGCGACTGCGCGGAGGCCGGACTTGGCGAGCTCGTGCTGGCGCATCTCAGCGCCATGTGCAACGAGGCAAGGGTCGCATTGACGACCGTGGCGGATGCGCTGGCTCCGACGTCGTTCCGCGGTCGGGTGCACGTGGCGCCGCAGGATCGCGTTGCGGGGCCGTTCGTCGGTCGGAGACGGAGTGTGACCGCCGTTCAGCTCGGGCTCGGACTGTAGCGCGACGCGCGGCCGGCGATCTTGGCAGGATCGGTATTTCCTCACGGCCAGGGCGCACAGAGAAAAGAGGGCCCGGCTCTCGCCGGGCCCTCTTTTTTCTCGCGGTCGCTGGGCGCGACTAGTACATCCCGCCCATTCCGCCGCCGCCCGGAGGGCCGCCGGCAGATGCGCCCTTCTCTTCCTTCTTCTCCACGATCAGCGCTTCGGTCGTGAGGAGGAGGCCCGCGATCGACGCGGCGTTCTGCAGCGCCGTGCGGGTGACCTTCGTCGGATCGATGACGCCGGCCTGCACCAGGTCCTCGTAGGTGTCGGTCAGCGCGTTGTAGCCGAACGCGTTGTCCTTCGACTGCCGGATCTTCTCCACTACGATCGAGCCCTCGCCGCCGGCGTTCTGGACGATGATGCGCATCGGCTCCTCGATGGCCTTGCGGACGATCTCGACGCCGATCTGCTCGTCGGTATCCTCGAGCTTCAGCGCCTTGAGCGCCTTCTGGCAGCGAATGAACGCGACGCCGCCGCCGGGGACGATGCCCTCTTCGACGGCCGCGCGGGTTGCATGGAGCGCATCCTCGACGCGAGCCTTCTTCTCCTTCATTTCCGACTCGGTAGCGGCGCCGACGTTGATCACCGCAACACCGCCGGCGATCTTCGCGAGGCGCTCCTGGAGCTTCTCCTTGTCGTAGTCGGAGGTCGACTTGTCGATCGCCGACTTGATCTCCTTCACGCGGCCCTGAATCTTGTCCTCATCGCCGGCGCCATCGATCAGCGTCGTGTTGTCCTTGTCGACGACGATCCGCTTGGAGCGGCCCAGGTCCGTGATCACGGCGTTCTCGAGCTTGAAGCCGACTTCCTCGGAGATGACCTGGCCGTTCGTCAGGACGGCGACGTCCTGCAGCATCGCCTTGCGGCGATCGCCGAAGCCGGGTGCCTTGACCGCGCAAACGCGTAGCGTTCCACGCAGCTTGTTGACGACGAGCGTCGCCAGCGCCTCACCTTCGATGTCCTCGGCGATGATCAGCAGGGGCTTGCCCATCTGCGCGACCTTCTCGAGGATCGGGAGGAGGTCCTTCATCGACGAGATCTTCTTGTCGTGGATGAGGATCATCGCATCCTCGAGCACCGCTTCCATCTTCTCCGGGTCGGTCACGAAGTAGGGGGAGAGGTAGCCGCGGTCGAACTGCATGCCGTCCACGGTCTCGAGAGTCGTCTCGAGGCCCTTCGCCTCCTCGACGGTGATGACGCCATCCTTGCCGACCTTTTCCATCGCCTCTGCGATGAGATCACCGATCTCCTTGTCGTTGTTCGCGGAGATCGAGCCGACCTGGGCGATCTCCTTCTTGCCGGCGGTCGGGACGCTGATCTTCTTCAGCTCCTCTGCAACGGCGGTGACGGCCTTGTCGATGCCGCGCTTGAGCGCCATCGGATTTACGCCAGCGGTAACGTTCTTGAGGCCTTCACGGAAAATCGCCTGTGCGAGAACGGTGGCGGTGGTGGTGCCGTCGCCGGCGAGATCTGACGTCTTCGTCGCGACT
>JBGTMW010000094.1:0-1576 GCA_041743365.1 Gemmatimonadaceae bacterium | reverse complement strand
CGGCCCTGCGCAGCGGCAGGCCCGTCGGACGGTGTCGGCGTCGACTCATCGCCCTCGAGCCGGCCCGCGTCGTCGGCGTCCGTCCGGGACACGGTTCGGAGGTCGCCGAAGCGCAGGTCGAGCCGGCCGAAGTAGTAGAGCCCGATGATGGTGATGGGGATGAAGGTGAGGATGTGGTATCCGAATCCCCAGGCCACCGCCTGGCTCTCCGAAACTCCGTACAGCACGAGCGAGACCTTGGCGACGTACTCGAAAACGCCGAAGAATCCCGGGCTCGACGGTGCCGCCACGCCGATCGCGATCAGCCCCTGCACCACGAACCCCGCGAACAGCGACACGTCGATGCCCACGGCGCGGAAGCCGAACCACATCGCGCCTGCATTCACCACCCAGTGGAGAGCGGTCCAGAACATCACCGCTCCGAATCGGCGTGGGCTTCGGAGCACGCTGAGCCCTCCGGCGAAGGCGAGCAGAGCGTCGCGTCCCCTTGCCTCGAACCTCGGCGCGACGCGCCGGGAGAACGCCTCGTAGAACCCGATGATCCGCCCCGGGAAGACGACCACGAGGTACAGCGCCCCGATCATCAGCGCCATCACGACCGTTCCCCCGCCCACCCAGTTCGAGAGCGGCTGCCCGCCGATCATCGTCTCCTCTGCCGCGGGCAGTTCGAACATGCCAATGATCAGGAGCATCAACAGGACTACGGCGTCGAAGACGCGGTCCACGGCGAGCGACGCGAAGGACGTCGCGAAGCCGACCTTCGGCGTTTCCCGCGTGAGCGCATACGCCCGGGCCGGCTCGCCCGCCCGCGCGGGGTAGAGGTTGTTGACCATCATTCCGATCGCGATCGACCGCCAGAGCGCGCCGAGCGGGATTCCCGACGCGACGGGATCGAGGATCAGCCGCCACCGGATGGCGCGAAGGGGAAAGATCGAGGTCGCCGTGATCACCGCGAGCGCCCACCAGCCCGCGTGGGAATGCCGAAGCACGTCCCACAGCTCGGCAAAATCGACATCCCAGAGCGTCCACACCAGCAGCGCAACGCTGATCAGGATTCCGATCGCGCTGCGCCATGACATCCGCATGGCGATCAGTCCGCCGCTGCGAGATCGAGCAGGTCGAACAATTCGGCCAGAGCCTCGGATGTCGGTGATCCGCCCTGCTGTGCGATCTCCTCGCGCAGCTCGCGGGCGCGGTGCAGCGCGCCTCGCCCGCTGTAGAGCAGCGTCTGGATCGGAACCACGTTCTCGTCCACGAGCGGAACGGGCTGGCTGAGCGGGCGTTCCGAGAGCGTGGCGAACCCCGCGATTCCACTCTGCAGGAAGGTCTGGAGCTCGCGGCCGGTGGGCGTGGGCTGGCGTCGTTGAACGGCGGGATGCGACGTCGGCGGCGTCAACCCGCTGGCAGTCGACGCCGATAGCTCGGCGATCCGCCTGGCGATCGTTTCGGGTGGTGTTGACGGATCTGCAAGGAGTGCGGCAACCTCGCTGAGCGACGTCACGACTCGCGCATCGAGCGCCGGTCCCGAGGGCGTGGGCCGCGCGAGCAGCCGGTCGGCGGCCCGTGCCAGGAACTG
>JBGTMW010000093.1:0-6518 GCA_041743365.1 Gemmatimonadaceae bacterium | reverse complement strand
GACCAGCTCGAATCCAGCGACACCAATCGCCTCTTCCAGCGCGGCCGGAGTGACCGTCCCGTCGTGCTCAACCACCGCCCCGCCGCGGCTCACATCTGCACGGAGGATTCCTTCGACGCCCGCGAAGGCCGTGAAGATCGCCCGCACGGCGTGCACCGAGGAGATGCCCGCGATTGTGAGGCGGGCAATTGTTCGAGCCTGGGCGTCGGACATTCGAAGATGAGCACGGTAGAGGTGCGGACGTACTGTAATCGCCTGATCACGAAAGCGGTAAGCCTCGCTCCGTTGACGCGTCGTCGCACGCACACGAACTTCCGTGCCCACTCGACCTTCCCTACATGACCCGCGTCGCATTCCTCGGCCTAGGCGCCATCGGCCGCCCGATGGCCCGCCATCTCGCCCCGCCCCGCACCGACCTGACGGTGTGGAACCGTACCAGCTCGCGAGCGACCAGCTTCGCTGCCGAGACCGGCGCGCATGCCGCAGCTACCCCCCGCGAGGCGGCGGCGCGCGCGGACATCGTGATCACCTGCCTGCCAAGCTCTCGTGAGGTCGAGAATCTGTTGGCCGGTACGGACGGCCTGCTCGCGGGACTCGAGCCGGGCTCGATCCTGGTGGACTGCACGTCGGGCGACCCGGCTACCTCTCGACGCATTGCGGCGAGGCTCGCCGAGCGCTCCAACGCCTTTCTCGATGCGCCGGTGAGTGGAGGAACGACCGGTGCGGAGCGGGCGGCGCTGACGGTCATGTGCGGCGGCGACGCTGCGACGCTCGAGAAGGTGCGTCCCGTGCTCGCGGCGTTCGGTTCGAACATCGTCCACTGCGGGGGAGTCGGCACGGGCCACGCGCTGAAGTCTGTGAACAACGCGCTGCTCGCCGTGCACGTCTGGTCGCTCGCCGAGGGGCTGGCGGCGCTGACGAAAGTGGGCGTGTCGGCAAAGCTTGCTCTCGACGTCATCAACGCATCGAGCGGGCGCTCGAACGCGTCGCAGAAACTTTTCCCCGAGCGGGTATTGACTCGTGCCTTTCCGCGGACGTTTCGTCTGGCGCTCCTCGACAAGGATGTGGGGATAGCGGCCGGGGTCGCGCGCGATGCCAGGGTCCCCACGCCGATGCTGCAGCTCGCCGCCGAGCTCATGGGCGCCGCCCACTCGGAGCTCGGCGAGGAGGCCGATCACGTGGAAGCGGTGAAGGTCATCGAGCGGTGGGCCGCCGTGGAGATCGCATGAGCCGCGTCGCGAGCGTCGAGGAGATCCGGGAGCACTTTCCGGCGCTGAAGCGAAAGCATGCTGGTGTCCCGGTCGCCTACTTCGACGGGCCGGGCGGCACGCAGGTCCCCCGCGGGGTGGTCGAGTCGATGAACACGTACATGTACTACCACAACGCGAACACGCACTGGCGCTATCCCACCAGCGTCGAGACCGACGAGTGCATCGCGGACGCGCGCCTGAGCGTCGCGGATTTCCTCGGCGCGACGCCCGCCCACGTGGCCTTCGGCGCCAACATGACGACGCTCACCTTTCACCTCGCCCGCGCGCTCGGATGGACCTGGTCGAAGGGCGATGAGGTCGTGATCACGGAGCTCGATCATCACGCCAACGTCGCGCCGTGGCGCACGCTCGAGCGCGAGCGTGGAATCGTGATCCGGAACGTCCCGTTCGATCCGCGGACCGGGTTGCTCGACTGGAACGCGCTCGAGCAGGCGGTCGGCAAGCGGACGAAGCTGGTTGCGATCGGCGGAGCTTCGAACGCGCTCGGAACGGTCACCGATGTGCGTCGCGCGTGCGAGCTCGCACGCTCGGCCGGCGCGCTGAGCTTCATCGACGCCGTGCACTTCGCTCCGCATGTGCTCGTGGACGTGAAGGCGCTCGGCTGCGACTTCCTTGCGTACTCCGCCTACAAGAGCTACGGCCCGCACATCGGCATTCTGTACGGTCGCCTTCCGCTCTTCCAGACACTGGAGATTCCGAAGCTCGACCCCGCGCCGACCGACGCGCCCGACCGCTGGGAGACAGGGACGCAGAACCACGAAGGAATCGTGGGCGCCGGTGCCGCCGTGGACTTTCTCGCGTCGCTCGCGGAAGGTGCCGACCGCCGCACTCGACTCTCCCGCGTATTCACCGAGCTTCACGAGCGCGGCCGGCGCCTCACGAGCGTGCTGTGGAACGGCCTGTCCTCGATCGACGGCGTCCGCCTTTACGGCCCACTCCCCGACTCACCCCGCACCCCGACTGTCGTATTCACCGTCGACGGCCTGAAGACCGATGAGGTCGCCGAGCGGCTCGTGGAACACGCGCTCTTTCTCTCGAATGGAGACTTCTACGCCGCGACCGTCATCGAGCGCCTCGGCGTTCCCGACGGTGTGGTCCGCGCCGGCTGCGCGTGCTACACGTCGGAAGAAGAGGTGCAGAGACTGGTGGATGCGGTGCGCCGACTCGCTCCATGAGCCGCTGACATTCATGCGGCCGAGCGGCGGGAGCCGCGGATTCGGGTCGAGCTGAATCGGCGAGGCGGGCGCGTCGGGAAAACCAAAACCGCCGCGGATTAAACGCGGATTATCGCGGAAAAAACCGAATCCGCGGACGGTTGGTACGAACGCATTGACACTGGAAAGGGGACCCGACGCACGCAGGCGCGCCAATATGGTCGGGTGAGGCTCGCCGCCGCGGCGGCATCGTGAAGCGGCGCTTGCCCATGTCCGCGCTCGAGACGTGTCCTTTATAAAGAAATGAAGGACTCAATCCCCTCAAGGAGCCCAGTCGGGCCGCGCGGCGCTGACCCCCACGCTCGACCTGTCCGCGTTCGTCCGCGTTAATCCGCGGCCATTTCGCTTTTCAGGCATTGCGCTCATACCGTGTTCGCCCGACAAGACAGACTCGGCGGCAGTCGGCAGCGCATCGCTTGCGCACCGCGGCCGCGACCGTGACCCTTGCTACAGTCGAAACAGGTAACTGAGCTTGACGAAGAACGAGTCGTTCTGCCGCTCGAATCCATCGGCAGCGCCGCGGCCAAAGCGAAACGCTTCCGCCTCGTTGAGTGTCCCGCCGTAGCCGGCGTAAATCACCGTCCCCGGCGATGGCAGGTACGAGAACAGGAGCTCCGGACGCAGCTCGTTGATCTCCTTCGGCCGGTTGTAGGCGGTCGTGAATCCGCGGGCCGGCGCGAAACCGGACAGGGTGCGCCGGACCAGCGGGTTGTTGCTACGGTCCGATTCCCGGAGATCATCGGCGAAGTCGGCCCTGTACTCGGCGAGCGCCCGCACGAAGATCGATCGGGTGAGCTGGTACTCCACGCGCAGCCGGGGGATGCGCGTCTGCGCCACGAGGGAGTTGTCGCTTAGGCGGCGATAGTATTGCTCGTCATACGATGCGGTCGCCCTGAACTGATCCGACGGGCGCCACGAGATGTCCCCGGCGATCCACGCGATGTTCGCCGACGTCCACTCGTAGAAGTTCTCATCGCGACCCCAGACGTACGAGGCGCTGGCCGAGAAGCGCTTGAAGTTCGGTGTCGTGACGCTGAGAACGTAGTCGAGGTTGCCGAGTCGTGGGCGGCCGGTGAAGGGTACCGTGTCGGCGCCCGCGCCGTTCGGGTGCACGACGAAGACGTTCGAGTACAGGTCGTCGTCGAAACCGAAGGTCTC
The DNA here is from genome assembly GCA_041743365.1 of Gemmatimonadaceae bacterium. Taxonomy (GTDB): domain Bacteria; phylum Gemmatimonadota; class Gemmatimonadetes; order Gemmatimonadales; family Gemmatimonadaceae; genus JANPKQ01. Next base: position 2,875 of record JBGTMW010000093.1, on the reverse strand, counting down.
CACGAGCACCGACGCGCCGGCCTGCCAGCCCCCCTTGAGAACGAAGTTGTTGTTGAGGTGCAGCTTCTTCTCGATCATGTCGCCGCCGTTCACGAAGCGCTCGTACTGCCAGAGGCCATCTGCAACGACGTTGAACGCAGCGCTCTGGACGAACGCGCCTTCACCACCGTAAAGCGTGTAGCTGTTGCTGAGGAGCAGCTGAGCGTTCGAGGGACGACCGATGAATCCGCTGTGCGCGCGAAACTTGTCGTGGATCATGTTGAACCGGTACCGCGCGCTGAAGGTGCGCCCCGAGCGGCGCATGTCGGCCATCAGCACGCTGCCGCGCAGGGGTTCCTGCTCCGGTGCCGTCGTGACGCTGCCGGCTGCCTGGAGCTGGGCGCTGTAGATCCTCCGCCACACGATTCGCGCGTCCGCCCCGAGCACCCTGTTCGAGTGATCGCCATCCATCCGATCGGTGTACAGCAACCCCACACGCGATGCGGGGCCGAGGTCCTGTTGCACCCGCAGGATGTTGTAGAGCGGATGCTCGCGGTTGGCGAACGAGACGTCCCTGCCATCCACCGCGGAGAGGAATGCCACGCTCGTTCCGCCGTTCTTTCCCGTCAGCTTTGCCGCAGCCACCGGATCCGCGATCCGTCGGGTGTAGACCAGCTGGTTCGGAACGCTGAACTGCTCGATTCCCTCGAGGAAGAAGGGCCGCTTCTCCGAGAAGAAGAGCGCCCGCCGCGGATCGAACACTATCTGTCCCGCGTCCGATTCCACCTCGGCAAAGTCGGGATTGATGGTCGCGTTGAGCGTGTGGGTGTTGGTGATCCCCCAACGAACGTTGCCGCCGACGTCGGGCCTGGTCGTGTACGGATAGCCGGAGCCTGTCGGGTTGCGCGCGCCGGAGGTCCGGCTCGTCACCACCGGGTTGACGTCGAGCACCAGTCCACGCTGAAGTCCCGTCAGCCCATCGAGGCGGCCGAACTGCCCGATATACGACGCGGCAGCTCTCTGCGCGGGAGCCCAGCTGTCCTCCTGGCCGCGACTCTGGACCTTCCGGAGAACGTTGATGCCCCAGGTCTGTGACTCCGACGATTGATATCGCAGGCTCTTGAAGGGGATGCGGATCTCGATCTCGTAGCCGTAGTCGGTGACCCGTCCCTTCGACTGAAAGACGTAGTCGGGAGCGATGTCCGTGGGCTCGCGCCCGGTCTGAATTCCACTGAAGCCGCCCCCGCTGCTCGCGCCACGCTCGACCACGATGCCGTCGCCCTGTACGCCGAGCGGGTTCACCGCGAAAACGGTGGCCTGCCGACCGTCGTTGAACGTCGCCAGGAAGATTCCGATGTAGTCGTCGTTGTAGATCCTGTCACGATCCGCGAGCGTCGCGTGCACCGTGCCAGGCTGCGCGTAGGCGCGTATGCCGAAATGGATGGAGGTGGGGGAGTACCAGACCAGGACGACGGTCGAGTCGTCGGCGGCGACTCCATCGGTTGGTGCATAGCGGGAGAACCCCGTGAGGTACGCGGCCTCGAGCCATGGGCCTTCATCGAGGCGGCCATCGATCGCCACCTCGGCCTCTATCCTCGGAGGTCGCACGTCTAGCTCGCCGGCCCGTCCGTTGTGAACGGTCCCGGTCCCCTTGCCAGGGGACGCTGCAGTCAGCGAGGCGAGGGCGAGTGCGACGAGCATGGTGGTGCGAGGTTGAGGGTGCGGTAGCGCGGCAGAAAATAGCCTGCGACGGACGATACCCCGGGGGAGAACTGCGCCGTGTGGGGCAACGAGCTCGATTCGGGGATACGGGTAGTGAGTCCCTCGTCCTCGGACGATAGTTGCCCCGGGGGGATTTCTCGCGTGCTCCCGTCAGCCGGTCCGCGACGGCAGCCCGTAGCTCACAGCTTTCAGCCACCGGAGCCGCTCGCGGCCCGAGGGCAGGGCTGCAAGGGCGAGCCGCCAGCCCAGATAGCCCTTTAGCCGCGAGCGGCGAGCTTCAGCCGGGAGCAGAGGCGGACGACGCTGGTGCCCGCGACGGGTACGCGGGGGACGTGTCCGTAGCTGTTCCTTTCACCTTCCTGCAGGCTGGCGGCTCGCGGCCGAGCAGCTATCCGGGCTAACGGCTCGCCTTTGCAGCCGTCCGCCGAGCCGCGAGCGGCTTCGCTGCTCGCGGCCGGCGGCAACAAGCTGATTTTGCCGAGAAGTTTACGCACAGTAGCGATCGATGAGCATGAGGTACTGATCCCACGGCCAGTTCTTCCCAGGATCCGTGCGATTGTACGGCTGAAGCTGCCCGTGCGACACGAAATGCAGTCGGTCGCGCGGGATCTGCCACCGCTTTGTCATATCGCAGACGAGGCGTGCGGAAGCGTCGATCTGCGGCACCGGCCACGATGTCTGGCTGGCATAGCCCGCGTGCTCCACGCCGATGGTGAAGTGGTTGCTCTGAATGCCGTGGAGCCTCGCGTCGTGATTCGAGTTCAGCGTCGAGTCGTACATGGCCGCGATGTGCCAGGCCCGCGATGACTCCCGCACCAGCTGGGTGATCTCGGCGCCGTCCTCCCGCACCACGTAGTGTGCGCTCACGTTCGACGATTGATTCGCGAGCCAGCTCCAGCATCCTATGTACGAGCCCTCGCAGCTGTGGATGATGACGATGTGTACCTTCCCGCCCTCACCCGACATCCGACTGTTGAAGTTGGGTGAGGCGCGCCAGACGGCCCCTGTCTGATCCGTCGGAGGGAGAGGCAATGGAGTGCCGCAGGGATCCGCGCCGGCGTGCAACGAAGCCATGAGCGCAGGCGTGGATCGACGTCCTGCGCGTACGGCGTGTACTTCCGCGGCGTAACTTTCCTTCCCTGCCTCCATGTCGATGCCGCTGAAGCGGGCGATT
>JBGTMW010000092.1:0-2615 GCA_041743365.1 Gemmatimonadaceae bacterium | reverse complement strand
GAGAGCCAGCGCATTTCCACCGAAGGCGCTGGCTACCGCGGTCAACGGTCCTATCAGCGAAGCTGTGTCCGAGGTCGCACCGAGCGCGTTGATGAGGGCGGGAAGTGCAGTCTTCACTCCCGCGAAGGTGCCCAGCACGGCGAGAAGGAGAAGCAGCGACGACGAATACCGCGCAAAGCTTCCGTAGCGCGCGGTGCGGTCGACCGCGATTGCCTTCAGGTTCTCCGACGAGACGATCGTCCCGCCGGGAGTCGCCATCGCCGCATGCACGCGGCGCACGCGGTCATCCACGAGCGTCTGGACGACACCGTCGTGGTCGGGGATGCTGAAGTCCCCGCGCCGGTAGCGCTCTTCCCTCTCCGCCGGCTCCAGGAAGACGAGGGGAAGACCGTCGCCCTTCGTGCGGAGCACCCAATCGATGTCATCCTCCTCCAGCGCCATGTCGCGGATGTCGCGGCGCACGAGGACCATCGCTGCCGCCGCGAGCACGATCCCGCCTCCCACCAGCACGGTGATGAAATAGTTGGGAGGATTTCCGAAGCCGAACAGCGCCGCCGCCGCGTCAGCGAAGGTGTCGACGCTGCCGCTCCCCACCGCGCCGAAGAGCGCGGCACCGAGCAGTCCGTAACCGGCCAGGCCGCACCACCACCATCGGCGCGCGATCGCATCGCCGCGTCCGGGCGGCTTCAGCATGGCCAGCGAACGCCTTCGAGTGACCGGTGGCACGTCCTCGAATCGAAGCTCGGCAGTCTCCGGCGGGGCCACGGCTTCCATCAAACCCGCACCTGCGCTGCCTGACCAGCCGCTGCCTCACCGGCGAACAGCTCGCTCATCATGAAATCGAGGACGGTGGATGCCTCGAGCACGAACAGCGACCCGCGGAAGCCGTTCCCCGCGTTCGCGAGATACTGGAGTCGCGTGCGCGCCGCGTTCTGGATCTCTCGCTGATCGAGCTGGCCGAAGAACCCGCGATACCGAGCCGCTATCTCGTTCCAGTGAGTACCGTGATCGGCCAGCGTCCGGGTCTCGAGCTGAAGCGCGTCGTGAAAGCGCTCGATCTCCATCGGCGAAACCGTCCACTCGAGGCCGGCCACCTGGCCGGGCTCCAGCAGGTCGTGCGACGCGAAACGCGCCGTGGCGTCGAACGCCCGCGGCGCAGCGTCGGTGGAAAGGCGCGCGCGCACCGACTCTCCGATGATTGGCTGGTGCGCCGCGCCGTTTTCATCCAGCGACATCGACTGCACCGCGGCGACGAGGCCGAGCGCCACTTCGCGCTTCGGCTCACTCGTGAGCTGGACGCGCGGAGGAACGGCATCTTCCGCCGCATCGAGTCCTCGCAACAGCAAGCGCCCCAGTGCCGCATGGAATGCCGTAGGCCGGAGTGCCGGAGTGAGATCGGTGAGCCAGTGGAGATACTGGCTGCCGTTGCCCGCCAGCATGACGAGATACGGAAGCCGTGAGTCGCCCTCGCCCGTGCGCGGAAGCCCCCGGAGGCTGAGGCCGACGTGATAGAACAGCGCGCCGAAGAAGTAGAACACCATCGCCTGGAACCGATGACACGCGTCATCGCCGCTGAATTTCTGGCCGTGACGCGAGAACCAGTCGGTCTGGAGCAGATAGCTGAAGGCCAGGTGATCCTGGTCATCCTCCATGTACTTCCTGATCGCGGCGGCCTCGACCCGGTACACCGGATCCGAGAGTTGATGCGCGAACGCCCACTCGATCAGCTCCCGCACGAACGGATTGTGCTGCGCCCCCGCCGTCGCCGCCTGGAGCCGACGTCCCGTGAGGTTGCGTCCGCCGAGCATCACCGAATCGAGCGCGATGGTGGTTCCGCGGCCATAGATCGCGACGTCGGAGGTTCCCCCGCCGACATCGATGATCGCTCCCACGGCGCCGGCCGAACCGAACAGGCCCGCGTTGAAGAAGTGGCGGAGCACAGCCCTGCTTTCGTCGACCTCCTCGCTTATCGGGCCCAGCTTCATCCCATGCTCCCTGAGGGAAGCCGCCGCCTGCTCCCAGAGCGCCCGCATCTGCGCAACCTGCGAGGGAGTGAACGCGCGCGGGTGCGCCCATGCAACGGAGACCGCATCGGGGCGAACGCCGCTCTGCACCGCCTGCGCGATGATCACCGACAGCAGATGACGCAGGAATGCCGCCGACAGGAAGTGTCGGTTGCTGTCGGTGGACCACTTGAGGTCGCCGACCACCCGGTTCTGGTCGTCCGACTCGACATGCCCGTTGAACGGGATGTTCACGCGCACGCCCACCCGCTCGCTCATGATGTTGAGCGTGGGCAGGTGCTTGAAGTGCACCACCGCGGTCCCGAATGGCGCAGCCCGGATCTCGTGCGGGAGGAAATAGGCGTCGAGCAAGCTTCGGCTCAACGCGTCGGCCTTCGTCAGGGGAAGCGTGAGGTCGGAGACGCCGAAGATCTCGGGCGCCGTGGCGCCCTGCGGGCGGATGCTCACCACGGTGTTCGATGTGCCGAAGTCGATGCCGACGCGCCAGCGATCCGGGCCCGGCGCGCGCGGGGCGCGATAGCGCGGCAGCACCAACCCGAGATGCTCGGCGCCTCCCGATGCTCCAACGGTACTCAGGATCTCGAAGGCCTC
>JBGTMW010000091.1:0-10040 GCA_041743365.1 Gemmatimonadaceae bacterium | reverse complement strand
GCCCGCGCCCACACCGAAAACACCGCAGCCCGACTCGAAAAGTGCGGTGACAGCCGAGGCCGCGAGCGTCGATGTGCGCGATGCTTCGGCACCGGCGCCACCTCCGCCGCCCCGATCACGACGCCGCGCGCAGCCCATCGTGTTGCTGTCGATGATCGGGGCGGCAGCCATTCTGGTGATCGGCTGGCCGCTCACGCGTCCCACCGCACGCGACGTCATCCTCGTGGCCGATGCCGCACGCGACACTGTGCTCGGCGATTTCGTCACCGAGCGGCTTCGGCAGGTTCTGGCGCGATCGCCACAGTTGAGTGTCATGGGACGACCGGCAATCGACGCGACACTGCAGCGCATGGGCCGAAGTGCGCAGCTCCGCCTCGTGCCCGAGATGGCACGTGAGGTCGCCATGCGCGAGGGGGCTCAAGGCCTTTGTGCGAGTCGACATTCTCACGAGTGGCGATGCCCATTACCTCAGTGCCGCGCTCGTTTCCGCCGAGAATGGCGAATTGCTCGACAGCGACGGCGTCATCGCTGCAAGCGCCACCGAGGTCGTAGCCGCGACGGATCAATTGACTGAATCTGTGCGGAGGCGGTTCCCGCGTACGATCGAATCCATGGAGGGCAGAGACCGGCTGTATCCGGTCACGACGGATTCGATTCGCGCACTGCTCACGTACATGGAAGGGTTCCTGGCGTACCGGCTGCGCGGCGACGTTCTGCGAGCGATCGAGCTGACGGAAGAGGCGATCGCCATCGACCCGGCCTTCGCGCAAGCGTACCTGCACCTCCACTCGTTTCTCGGTTCCCAGGGCGCCGACGACCGCCGAGCCTACGGTGCCTTGCTCGAGGCGTACAGGTTGAGGGATCGGCTGTCGCTCTACGAGCGGAATCTGGTCGAGGCCGAGTACTCCCTGAGAGTCGAGGGCGATTTCGCAAGAGCAGTCGACCGGTACCGTGCTCACGTCCTCGAGGCGAAGAAGTTCGGGCGCAACCAGGTCATTGTGAGCTACCTGGGCCTCGCGAGGGTCCACGTTCTGCTCGGCGATCTCGATCAAGCCGAACGCGTGCTCCAGGAATCGCGCACGTGGTTTCCCGGACCGTTCAACCAGGCGTACCTCGTGCGAGTGTTGTATTCACTCGGCAGGGAGACGGAAGCAAGGGCGGTTCTCGCGGAGGCAACGGACCGTTTTCCGGATAACGCCTGGCCCAGGATCGCGAGCGCACATCTGGCCGCGGCTGCAGGCGATTACGCGCAGGCGCATGCGATGGCGCGGCGTATCGATGCACCGCACGACTTGCCGTTCGCAATCCGCACCGCGGCGCTGTTCGACGCAATGCAGGGCCGATTCACGGAAGCAGGGTCGCATTTGCGTGACCTTCGGACCCGTCTGCTCGATGCACGGCTCACCGGAGCGGCGTTCGCAGCGGCCGCGGCCGCCGCACAGTTGCGACTGATCGCGGGGGACACGCTCGAGGCCGTAAGAGAGGTGGAGGAGCTCGTTGCCGGTCAGCCGTTGGATTCCATGGGCGCCTGGGGTCAGCCCGCTCTGGTGATGGCCACGTTCTTTGCCCGGGCGAACCAGCCGCAACGCGCGACCGAGTTCCTCGCGGCGTACGAACGATCCCTGCCGAGCGAGCTCGCGAAGGCGGATCCGTGGCCGTTGCGCCGGGCGCGCGCTGCCCTCGCTCTGGCGAACCGCGATCCCGACCTGGCGGTCACGCAGCTGCGACCTCGCCATCTGAATCTGCCGAGAAACGATTGGTTCGAGGAACCACTGATCCCGCTCGACAGTCGGCCCGACCTTGCGCGTGCGTGGGACCAGGCAGGCCAACCGGATTCCGCAATCGCCGTGTACGAGCGATATGTCGCCGCCCGTGCATTGTTTCGCGCAGAGATCGATGCGTTCGAGCTTGCCGGCGCCTACGAGCGCCTGGCCGTACTCCACGAGAGCCGGAACAATCTCGCGCGAGCGGCCGACTATCACCGCCGAATGGCTGCCCTCTGGCGCACCGGAGACCCGCCACTGCGTCAACGGGCCGACGCGGCAATGCGTCGAGCGGTCAGTCTGGAGCGTCGATCCGCGAACGGAGCTCCGTGAAGCCCAGAACCCGGACGACGAGGCCCTCCGAACGGCGAACCGTCCGGAGGGCCTCGATGCGCCCGTCAGCTACCGCTGCACGAGGATCAGGTACCTCGACCCCGCCCAGAAGCTGTCCGCATCCGCGATCTGAAGCGGGCCGGTGAATGTCATCTTGTCCCGCCGCCGCACCGTCGCCTTGTCGAGGTTCTGTCGCGACACGAGCCGGTACTGCTTTGTAGAGTCGGGAAGCTGGATCTCGCGCACGGCGCGCTGATCGATCGATGTGAACAGCGCAGGGTCCAGCGTGCGTGCCGGCTGGAGCGTGCGACCGGGGTGCATGATCAGCAGGTTCGCGCCTCCCTCGTGCTGGATGATCCCCTTCTCGAGCAGCTCCCTCTCGGTACCCACGACGTAGTAGGCGCGATAGTGCCTCTCGCCCATGGTGCGCGTCTCGGTGATCAGGCTGTCCACCCGCAGCTCGAGCTCGGCGATCCTCGCCATCTGACGCTCGATCGTGACGCCGAGATCGCCGATCATCAGGTGATCGTCGTTGAGCCGCGCCTCGGTGGCGGTGAGCGTCTGCTGCGCTTCGGCGAGCTGCTGCTGTAGCGCGTCCTTCTCTCCCTTCAGCGCCTCCTCACGCTTCCGGCTCGCCGCGAGCTGGTTGGCCGTGACTTTCGCACGCTCCACCAGCGCCGCGACGCGAGCCAGCACTTCCTTGCGACGCTCTATCTGATCCTCGATCGGGCTTTCCGCGCGACGGCTGATCCTCCTGGTCGTGGGCAGGCCCTTCACGGTGCGAATCTGGCTGTCGATCGCCATGATGAAGTCATCGGCGTCGACGATGACGCGCGCGAGTGAATCCTTCTGGGCCGAGAGCGTCGTGGTGAGCGCGAGCTGCTCTGCGGTCGTAGCCTGGAGACTGTCCATGCGCGCGCGCGATTGAGTCTCGCACGCAGCCAGGAGCAGGAGAGCCGACAGGAACGGTACGGCTGGGCGAATGTTCATCGGGGCCTCTGCGAAGTGCACGTGTCATCCGCGTCACAACTCGCCGGAAGGGCGAGCGACGGCATCGTCCGATGACGACCCACGTCGACATCCAGTATCACGAGCCGGAACCGCGTTGCGTGTGAGCGAAATCACGCGAGTCGAATCTCTACTCCGGGCGCCCCATTCGAGCGACGCATCCTCCCTTTCGCGTCTCGTCCGAAGATCGCCCTATCTCTTTCCGGCGCACCTCGCGAGCCAACCTGGAGGGATTCCGGGCGGGCCGCGCGCCATCGTGGTGCGGGCATTGCAATCCGGATCACACAATCACCTCTGGAGGATCGCAATGGCAAAGAAGGGAAAGCAGAAGGGTGCCCAGGCTCATGCCGAGGGGCAGCATGGCAACAAGGCTCACGCGCATCTCAGGGAACAGCTCGAGTCCGGCGAGAGCGGCGACTCCGGCGAGGGCGACGAGCTTCACGCCGCCGAGGGGAAGCATCGCCTTTTCGAGGGGCGCGAGCAGCACGACGAGGCCGACAAGAACAGCGAGAAGAACCGGCTCGACCAGGACATCCAGGATCACGGTCACAACCGGGAGAACTTCCAGGTACGCGGCGGATCGGCCAGCTCCCGCGCGATGCCGCGGAACCCGACCAATCCCGGAAATCCGGACGCACCCACCCCCGGAGTGGAACAGCCGGAGCCTCCGCAGCGCGTTCCGGGGGTCGGCGGGTCCTGAGTCGCACGCGTTTGGGCGTGAAGCGCAGGACGTCGTGGTACCAGTCGGGCGCGCCATCGAGCCTGGGGCGCTCGACACGCGCGAGGAGCGCGAGCAAGTCGGGGCGGCGGTTCTCGATCCGGAGATTACGGCACCGGGATTTGCGCACGCGCGGCAGACGGGACTACTGTGGGGCATCCCTGTCCCCATGTGCGAATGCCGATACTTCGAATTCTCCGCGCCACTTCCATCGTGCTCCTCGTCGCCATCGGGGCTCCCGCCGCTGCCCAGACGATAGCGGGCTTCGAGAATTACCGGTCGCCCGCGGGACGCATGGAGGGCGGCACGCTCCTGCTCTCCCTCGAAGCCACGGAGGTTGCGTGGCGACCCTGGGGCGAGGACGGACTGGAAGTTCGCGTGAACGCGTTCGCCGCCGGCGGCAGCGCTCCACGTGTGCCCGGACCACTGATTCGCGTCACCGCGGGCACGCCGGTACATGTCACGGTGCGCAACAGTCTCGTCAAACCGCTAATCATTCGAGGACTGCGCGACCGCGGCCAGGCGCCGGGAACAGACCAGATGCAGCCTGCATTCCGCGGTGATTCTCTCGCCATAGCGCCGGGAGAGACCGGGGAAGTCCGCTTCACGCCAAACACGCCGGGGACCTTCTTCTATTATGGGAGGGCGATCGGGGACAATGACCTCGTGCCACCGGTCTTCTTCGGCGCAGAGCGTGGGGACGGGCCATTCGTGGGCGTGCTGGTCGTGGATCCTCCGGGCACGGTCGCTCTCGCGGATGAGGAGATTTTCCTGATCACGAAATGGATGGACCGCAGCATTCGTGCTTCATGGGATCCGGAGATCAAGGTGATGATCAATGGCCGGTCCTGGCCGTACACGCAGCGGCTGTCGTACACGGTGGGTGACAGCGTTCGGTGGCGGGTCATCAACGCCTCGGGGGCTTATCACCCGATGCACCTGCATGGATTCTTCTTTCGTGTGGACGCGCGCGGTGATCAGAGTCGCGAGACGGCTTTCCCGCCCGACAACCGCCGGCTCGCCGTGACGGAGCAGCTGCTTCCGGCAGAGACGATGCGGGTCACCTGGGTTCCGACGGAGCCCGGCAACTGGATCTTCCACTGCCATCTGATGCGACACATGTCGCGCCTCCAGGCATCGCCGGGCGCCGCCGGTGCCCACGCGCATGAGGACTCCGTCGCCGATTCCGGCGATGCGATGGGTGGAATGGTCGTTGGCATCACCGTGAAGCAGCGCCCGGGGGCGCTTGTGGCACCCGAAGCGCCGCGTCGTCGTCTCCATCTCTACACGTCCGCCACACCGAACTTTTTCGGCAACGCACCCGCTTTCAGCTTCATCCTTCAGGACGGCTCAGCCCCACCCGCACTCGACTCACTGCGCGTACCGGGAAGCCCGATCATCCTGACGCGCGGCGAGCCGAGCGAGATCGTCGTGCACAACCGCCTGGCTTTTCCGATCGGTGTGCACTGGCACGGTCTCGAGCTCGAGAGCTTCTTCGATGGCGTTCCCGATTGGAGCGGCTCGCCGGGTGGTGTGCGGCCCGCCGTAGCACCCGGGGACTCCTTCGTGGTTCGCATGACGCCGCCGCGCGCGGGAACGTTCATGTATCATGTCCACAGCGAGTCGGGACACGAGCTGTCACAGGGCCTTCACGGCCCATTCCTCGTGATGGAGCCGGGTCAACGCCCCGACCCTGAAACGGATCGCTTCTTCATGCTCGCATCCCTCGGCGGCGACATCGATCCCGACCCGACGGTGAACGGTGTCGCCCAGCCTCCCCCAATGGAGCTGCACGCACGAACGCAGTACCGGTTCCGTTTCGCTCACATCAGCCCGAACGATATCAAGGTCGTGAGTCTGCTTTCTGGAGAGCAGCTCGCGCCATGGCGCGTGGTCGCGAAGGACGGCGCGGATCTCCCCTTTGAGCAGGCGCGCGTGACCGCGGCTCCACTCACGCTTGGAGTCGGCGAGACGTATGACGCGCTTTGGTCGCCCCGGACTGCGGGCGATTACATCCTGCGGGTGACGACGCGATTCCCCACGCCTCCTCCTCCCTTCCGCGCGGTTGCGGCTCGCCCCCCGCATTCCGTCGAGATACCGATTCGAGTCAGGTAGCCGAGAGAAATGACGATCCGTCCCGCGTTCCACGCACCACTCGCCCTCGCGCTGCTGGCCGGCGCAGCCTGCGGCCATCCATCCGGCGGCTCCATCGAGGACATTCCCCTTCCCGCGGACGTGCACTCCCATGCGCGCCCCGACGAAGCCCGGGTCACCCACGTCTCGCTCGACCTGACACCGGACTTCACGGCGAAGCGCATCGGCGGCACCGCCAGGCTCGCCTTCGAGCGCGGCGAGGATGCCGACAGCATCATCCTCGACATCCGCGACCTCGCGATCAGGCGCGTGAGCGATACGCGCGACAGCGTGCTCGGATTCAACGTCGGTGCGGCGCGCGAGTACCTCGGCGCACCACTCGCGATCGCGCTGCCCGCTGACGGCGACACCATCGTCATCCAGTACGAGACACAGCCCGACGCGGCGGCGGTGCAATGGCTCGAGCCGAGTCAGACCGCGGGAAAGAGGCTCCCATTCCTGTTCACCCAGGGCCAGGCGATCCTCACCCGCACCTGGGTACCGACGCAGGACAGCCCCGGAATCCGCCAGACCTACGACGCGACCATTCGCGTCCCGGCGGGAATGCGAGCCGTGATGAGCGCGGCGCAGGTCGACACGGCGCCGGCCACGGACGCCGAAGGGCGCGCCGTGTTCCGGTATCGAATGGAGCACCCGATCCCTCCCTACCTGATCGCGCTCGCGGTGGGTGACATCGCCTTTCGTCGGATTGGCCCGAACACCGGCGTCTACGCCGAGCCCTCGGTGGTGGATGCCGCGGCGCGCGAGTTCGTCGAGGTGGACTCGATGATCGCCGTGACGGAGCGCCTGTACGGGCCGTACCGCTGGGGACGCTACGACATCCTCGTGCTCCCGCCGTCCTTCCCGTTCGGCGGGATGGAGAACCCGACACTCACCTTCGCGACTCCGACCATCCTTGCCGGCGATCGGTCGCTGGTCGCGCTGATAGCCCACGAGCTCGCGCACTCCTGGTCGGGAAACCTCGTGACCAATGCGACCTGGGACGACTTCTGGATCAACGAGGGCTTCACGACCTACCTCGAGACCAGGATCATGGAGGAGCTTCGCGGGAAGGAGTACGCGGACATGCTGCGCGCGCTCGGACGACAGTCGATGCACGCGACAGTCGACGACCTGATCGCCGACTCGAAGCCCGAAGACACGCGACTGCGTCTCCAGCTCGCGGGACGTGATCCGGACGAGGGGATGAACGACGTGGCGTACGAGAAGGGCGCCTCTTTCCTCCATACGGTGGAGTCGGTGGTGGGGCGGGAGCGACTCGACGCATTCCTGCGCGACTACTTCGATCGATTCGCCTTCCAGCCGATGAGCTCCGACCGGCTGATCGCCCACATGCGCGACCAGCTCTTCGAGGCCGGAGAGGAAGAGCGAATCCGCGTGGACGAGTGGATCGACGGCCCGCGCATTCCCGACAACCTGCCGCCGGTTCATTCCACCGCCTTCGCCGCAGTCGACAGCCAGGCCACCCTTTGGAAGAACGGCGGGCCCGCGAGCGCGCTCCGAACACCCGACTGGTCCACCCACGAGTGGCTGCACTTCCTGCGCGCAGTTGGCGACACCGTACCGCGCGCGCGGCTGGCGGAGCTCGACGCCGCATTCAGCCTGTCGTCCAGTGGGAACAGCGAGATCCTGCACGCGTGGCTGATGAGCGCGATCCGGAATCGCTACGAGCCGGCGTTCCCCGCCCTCGAGCGCTTCCTCACGTCGCAGGGGCGGCGGAAGTTCCTGGCGCCGCTTTATACCGAGCTCGCGACCACCGACTGGGGGCGCGCGATGGCGACGCGCATCTACCGGCGCGCCCGGCCGACGTATCATTCGGTGGCCACGGGGACGATAGATGGGATCCTGAAGTGGGACGCTTCGCGCTAGGTGCGAACAGGGCGCGGCGGTGATGTCGCGGCGGCGGAGGTCCGCCGCCGCGCACGGCTGTCACTACATCAGGGTGTTGTCCATCTCGCAGCACCCTTCGATGCACCTTGTCCAGGTGGTCTCATCCTTCAGGACCCACCGCCAACGCGCGGTCCCGGGTACGTGGAAGCCCATGTTCTCGTGGGCTTCGCGGGTGATGCATTTGTAGACGACGGATCCGCTCACCGCTCTCACCCGTCCCCACCAGCGCACGCCTGCCGCATCCTCCGGTGGGGACGTGCACTTGGGACTCGAGCCCGCTGGAACGCCGCAGACGGCCTCGATCCCCCGACAGAGCGCTATCTCGTTGAGCGTCTGTAGGCTGTTGCCGACCCGAGCTTGTTCAAGGTTGTGCTTCGCCTTGTAGTGAGCGTAGTCTTGCGGGGTCCCGCCATCCAGCGCGACGTACGCTACCGGCGCCCATATACGGTCGAAGTTGTCAAAAGTGTAGGTATCCAGCCGGGGGTGTGGGATGAGCGTCCCCTTCAGTCGGCTCGGAACGAGCATACCTGCGCTGTCGACTGCGAGATACTGCTCATCATACCAACCCTTGATGTGTACGACCTTCGCCTCGCCGGGGTCCGGGAATGGCCCGGGATAACGTGGGTTTGGATTGAAGCTGGCGCTTCCGATCTCGCACCACGCCAGACCGCATTTCATTCCGATGTACTGCTGCCTCGTGCGGGGGTCGTAATCCCAGCGAGCGACCGGCGGATAGTCGTGCCTGCGGCTTGCGGGAACCACATTCTCAATGACCCTGAGGTTCTCGACAGCAGTCGTGAAGGTGTCGGGGCGGATGGGCTTGAGACAGAGATCGTCGTGAGGAACGGGTACGATGGCTGCGTTCCATCTCCCGCTGCGCCAGAGGTAGAGACAGCTGAATCCGCTCTCGATCACCAGGTTGCGGGCCTGGTATCGCTCGCCCAGGTTGACTATGAGCGCACCGGCAAAACCCACCGTCGCGCTCCCGGAGGAATCACGCCCGGAGGAAGAGGAAGCGGCCCCCGTTGGCCTCTCGCCCTGCCTGCGCGAAGGAGTCCTCGATGCCGAATCCAGGCGGAAGTCGAGCCGCTCCAGCTCCCACGCCGCGAATATGGCAACGAGGGGCCCGTAGCTCGAGCCATTGCCGACGAGAAACCTCTGGCAGTCGTGAAACTCCGGTACCTCCGTGATCCGTTCAGGCAGCGCGAATGTGCTGACAGGAGGACCACTCCGACGGAGGTCCTTGATGAACGATGCCCATGATGTCGGACACTCCTGCAGCCAACCGAAGATCTGGCTCCGTGGCTCAACGGAAATCGCAATGTCCTCACTCTGCCTCGCGCACGCCGCGAACGCCAGCGCAACAATCGCCGCGCATACGCGGATCGCTACGAACCGGCGTTCCCCTGTCATCGAGTGCATTTGTATTCCTCCCCTGGAGTTGGACTATCGAGCTCCTGGAAACGCGTCTCTGATGCACGAACGCACGTGTATTGTCCGATCGTAAGGCAGCGTCGGCCTGTCGATCAGGGTGAGCCGGACACTCCACGCGTGAGGGCTCTCATGCGATTGACAACCGGCTGCAGGAACGAATCTGCATCCGACCAGAGGATGACGACGGCCTCGGCGTACCGATCCGCTGCTGCGCGGTCGCCGAGTCGGTTCGCGAGCTCCGCGCGAAGCACGATCGCTCGCACGAGCGGGCCGGCCCGCGCCGCATCGGCATCGGCAAGCACCTGAGCAGAAATCAACGAGAGCGACTCGAGCGTTGGATCGAGCCAGTTCGCCGCCTCCCGAGGATCGCCGATCAGGGAGATGACCGAGGCTTCGCCGTACAACGCGTCGAAGGTGATGTCCGTCGGCGATACCGACCGTCGCCCATGCCGAAGCGCGGCGAGGCTGGCCCTCACCGCCGAGGTGTCTCCGCGAAGAAACGCCGACTGAAGCACGACCATGTAATCACTGCTTCCCTGCACGGACCGAAGCGACTCGGAGCGATACTCCGGAAAAGCTGTCGTGGCGGCCCGCATGAGCCACTGCCTCGCCTCCGCCGCGCCCGGTGCGAGTGTGCCTGCGGCAAATGCGCGGCCGATCTCATCCTCGAGTCGAGCAAGGCTATCGTTTGGTCCGCCAAGGGCTGCGAATGATAGCAACGCCGGGGCAGTCTGGGTGAT
>JBGTMW010000090.1:0-3330 GCA_041743365.1 Gemmatimonadaceae bacterium | reverse complement strand
CCGGCTCGAAGTCCCTCGGCAGGAACAGCGTGTCGTACGCGAGGGCCGCCGCGACGCCACCGAGGATAGGGCCGATCCAGTATATCAGGTGACCCTCGAAGATCCCGCTGGCGACCGCGGGGCCGAATGAACGCGCGGGGTTGAGCGAGCCGCCGGTGAGAGCCCCAATCGCGAGAATGGCCGCCGTGAGGGTCAGGCCGATCGCGAAACCACCCACCTTGGGCGCCTTGGGATCGACAGCCGTTCCGAACACGGCGAAGACCAGAAAGAAGGTCGCGATGGCCTCCACCGCGATCGCCTGTCCGGTGGACACGGCGCTGGAGACCGACTGGCCGCCGCCGCGAGTGACGTCGAACAGCTGCTCCGGCATCACGGCCTTCAGGGCATACGCCGCTGCCATCGCTCCCAGGAGCTGGGCGATGATGTAGACACCCGCCATGATCGGCTCGATCCGCCGCGCCGCGAGGAAGCCGAGGGTCACGGCGGGGTTGAGGTGCCCGGAGACCCGCATCGTCGCGGTAATCATGACCGACAGTATGAGCCCGTGGGCGATCGCGACCTCGATCAGCCCGATCCCCCCGCTTCGCGACGACATGATGGCTCCGCCGCCGACGAAGACGAGCGCGAAAATCCCTACGAATTCGGCGACGAAATGCCGCAAGGCATGGCGCATTGGACCGGTTCCTCGGTGGTTGGTGGGGTCGGCGCGAAGCTAGGTGGGTGGGCCGGGGGCGTCAACCGCGGATGTTACCAACCCCACCCCGTCGATCGTTATGCGAGCGGGGCAAGCTGACCCCGTAGTCCGATCGACACTTACGAGGGGGACCTCATGCGCTTTCTCTGGCCTCTACTGGGACTGGGCGCGGGCTGGTGGCTCATGGCGCAATGCGCCGGGGAGTCGGACGCCTCGACCCTGTCTCGCGTCGCCCAATGGCGGCTGAGCCAGCAACCCGTGCTGGACATCGGGGTCGCGAGCGGCGATCCGGTCTATGAGCTGACGGACGCCGCCAGCTCCCTGCGCCTCGACGACGGCGGGATCGTCATCGCCGACATCGGCATCGGGGAGCTCCGCTACTTCGACGCCGCCGGCCGTTTTCAGTTCTCGACCCAGGGCGACGTCTCGATGGCGCGCACCGTCCACCGGGGTCGCCTCCGTAGCGCGCACGAGCAGGCCGGAGATGGAGTCGCCTTCGAGGGCGCAGACCACCGGCTGGTATTCGATGCGCGGGGGAACCTGGTCCGCGAGGAAAAGCGCGCCGAGCCCGCCTCGCGGATCCACGGCCGCACCCTTGTCCTAGGCGGAAGCGCCGAGACGCAGGCTAATGCAGTCCGTGCAATCGACCTGCTTCCGGCCGTCGACAGTGCCACCGGGTATCGGGTCGTTCGACTCGACGAGGTCGGATACCTCTGGGCGGAGGTGCGCGTGGCCGACTCACGCATGCGCCGTCCCTGGCTGGTATACGACCCGCGTGGACGTCTCGTGGGGCGCGCAACGACGCCGGCCCTGTTCGAGCCGCAGCACATCGGCCGCGACTTCATCCTCGGTCGCTGGCGCGATGGACACGGAATAGATCACGTCCAGATGTACGAGCTGGAGCGCGAGGAGCGGATCGCGACCCCCGATGATACCGCGTCTA
The DNA here is from genome assembly GCA_041743365.1 of Gemmatimonadaceae bacterium. Lineage (GTDB taxonomy): Bacteria > Gemmatimonadota > Gemmatimonadetes > Gemmatimonadales > Gemmatimonadaceae > JANPKQ01. Next base: position 1,693 of record JBGTMW010000090.1, on the reverse strand, counting down.
CCGGGATAGCCGGCCGGCGTCGCGACGCCGTGCGTCACCGGTCCGCGGTGATGGCGCTCCGGCACTCCCTGCAGCACCTGGCCCTGCTCCAGGAAAACCACTGGGCGAGAACGATGAGCTACGCGACGGAAATGAGCGCGATCGACATCGAGCTGCCGCGTGGGGTCCGGATCTCGATCCTGTCGGCGGGCGTCGGTGGATGGCGCGCGCTGGCGTACATCCACGATGCGGACGCGATGTGCGGGATCGCCGTGGGACGGGAGGGGATTGCCGGCTGGCGGGAAGGCGAGGTGGTCTGCGAGTAGCGGCGCGGTGACGACATCGCCCGGACTGATACCGGACAGCAGCGAGCCCTGCGCCAGACTAGCTCGCTCGGCGCATCACGACGGAGGCGTTTATCCCGCCGAAGCCGAAGGAGTTGGTCAGCACGTGCTCGACCTTCCGGGGGCGTCCGTCGTTCGGGATGTAGTCCAGGTCGCAGGAGTCGTCGGCGATCGCGAGGTTCACCGTTGGCGGAAGCCACTCGTTCGCCAGGGCGAGCGAGCATATGGCGATCTCGATCGCTCCCGAGGCGCCGAGGGCATGGCCGTAATAGCCCTTGGTGCTGCTCACCGGCAGATCGTAGGCCCGGTCGCCGAAGACCTGCTTGATCGCGAATGTTTCCGTTGTGTCGTTCAGCGGAGTGGAGCTGCCGTGAGCGTTGACGTAGTCGATCTCCGACGGTGAGACGGCGGCGTCGGCGATCGCCAGCCGCATCGAGCGCGCGGCCTGGGAACCGTCCGGGCGCGGCGCGGTCATGTGATGCGCATCGTTGGTCGTGCCGTAGCCGAGCAGCTCCGCGTAGATTCTGGCTCCGCGGGCGACCGCGCGGTCGTGCTCCTCGAGGATGAGCACTGCGCCCCCCTCGCCCATGACGAAGCCGTCCCGATCCCGATCGAAGGGGCGTGACGCGGTGGCCGGATCGTCGTTGCGCGTAGACATCGCCCGGATGATGGAAAACGCACCGAAGCACAGCGGCGCCAGGGGAGCCTCCGCCCCTCCACAGATCATCACGTCGGCGTAGCCGTCGCGCACCTGTCGGAACGCCTCGCCAATGGCGATGGTCCCCGACGCGCAGCTCATGGCATTCGTGCTGTTCGGGCCCGAGACCCCGAACTCGATGGCGATGTTGCAGCTGGATGCGCCGCCGAACACCGCGAGGGCGAGTGAGGGATCGACCGCCCTCAAACCGTCGGTCAGAAACACGCCGAGCTGCTGCTCGGCGTAGGCGATTCCCCCGAGCGCCGTGCCCATCATCGAGCCGATACGCTCACGGTCCTCCGCGGCGAGATCGAGACCGGCATCGTCGAGCGCCAGCCGGGCGCAGACGACCGAGAATTGTCCGAACCTGTCGAGGCGCTTAACGCGCTTCTGCTCGAGGTGGTCAGTCGGAACGAAGTCGTTCACCTCGGCGGCGTTGTGGCTGCGGAAGATCGATGGATCGAAGCGCGTGATGGATCGGACCGCGGACCTCTGCTCACGAATTCCCTTCCAGAGGCCCTCGCCCGTGATGCCGACCGGCGTGATCGCGCCGATCCCGGTGACGACCACGCGCCGGCGGTGGCCGTTCCTCGCGAAACCGTTTCCGTTCCCGCCACCGGTCATGTCAAACTCCCGCGCACATCGGCGCCCCGCGCACCCGCGCCCTCGCGCT
>JBGTMW010000089.1:0-4085 GCA_041743365.1 Gemmatimonadaceae bacterium | reverse complement strand
ATGCGCGTGACGCTGGTCGATGCGTGGGGCGCGGGACATTCGCGCGCGTCGTCCGGTGGCGAGACGCGGGTGATCCGCGCGACCTACGGAGGCGTCCCGATCTACAGCGAGATGGCCGCCCGCGCCCTGGTTCTATGGCGCGAGGCGGAACAGAGATGGAATCGGCAGGTGCTATTTCGCACGGGCGCGCTTTGGATGTGCACCGCCGACGATGGCTACGTTCGACGCTCGATCGATCCGATGAAGGCGGTCGGCCTCCCGGTGGAGGAGCTCTCGCTGGATGAAGCCGCGCGACGCTACCCTCAGGTGAGCTTCCGCGACGTGCGCACCGTGTTCCTCGAGCCTGAGGCGGGGTACATCACCGCGCGCGCCGCCTGCGAGCTGGTGCGCGAGACCTTCGTGCGCGAAGGAGGAGAATACAGGCAGGCGTGGGCGCGCCCCGGCGTGACCTCGGGAGCTCGCCTGTCGGGCATCGCCCTGCGCGACGGAGGCACGCTCGCTGCGGACCGTTTCGTGATCGCATGCGGTCCATGGATGGCGCAGCTCTTTCCGGACGTGATCGGGCGCCGGATCGTGGCGACACGACTGGAGGTCTTCTTCTTCGGTACGCCGGCGGGCGACGCACGTTACGAATTCGGCGCGCTGCCCGTATGGATGCACATCGGCGAACGACTCGTGTACGGCGTTCCGGGACACGAGCGCCGCGGGCTCAAGGTCGCGGACGACACCGCCGGCGAGGAGGTGGATCCGACGACGATGGACCGGACGCCGAGTGCCGCGGGGCTCGCGGGTGCGCGTGCGATTCTACGTGAGCGGTTTCCCGCGCTTGCAGACGCTCCGGTCGTGGAGGCACGTGTCTGCCAGTACGAGGCCTCGACCGATGGACATTTCCTCGTGGACCGGCACCCGGAGCTGGAGAATGTGTGGCTCGTGGGTGGCGGATCCGGCCACGGCTTCAAGATGGGGCCCGCCCTCGGCGAGCACGTCGCGGCGTTGATGCAGGGGCGAGCGCCGGTCAATCCGTTGTTCGCGTATGGAAGGCTGCGGCCGCGGCCGGAGGCCGGCTCGCCATGAGGACGGGGACTCCGGAGAGGGGTGACCAGGCGAAATAGCAAGGTTTCAAGGAGCCTGGACGCGGTTATAGGGAGTTTAGCCACTTATACTTGAAAACATGTATAAGTAGGTATAAATAGGTATCCATGGATCCCATTGAGAACCCGTTCTCGCCCGGCGCGGGGGCTCCCCCTCCAGATCTGGTTGGACGAGATCCACTGCTCGAGCAGACCCGGGTCCTCCTCGGACGGGTCAGACAGAAGCGACCCGAAAGAAGCCTGCTGCTGACCGGCTTGCGCGGCGTTGGGAAGACGGTACTGCTCAACGAGATAGAACGTCAGGCAAGGGCTGCCGGGTACCGCACCATCGCCATCGAGGCCCACGAGAACAAGGCGCTCGGGCCGCTTCTCGCCCCGCACCTTCGGACCGTCCTTTACGACCTCGATAGAGTCGCGGGCGCTGGCGATCGTGTGAAACGCGGACTCCGCGTTCTTCGAAGCTTCATCGGCGCGCTCAGGATCACTTACGCCGACATCGAGGTCGGGCTGGACATCGACCCCGAACACGGGTCGGCGGATAGCGGAGATCTTGAGATCGACCTGCCCAACCTGCTGGTCGCCATCGGGGAGGCAGCAGAGGAACGCGGGAGCGCTGTCGCGTTGCTGATCGACGAGGTCCAATACTTCACGGAGAAGGAGCTCGGGGCACTCATAATGGCCATGCACAAGGTGCAGCAGCGACAGCTTCCGGTCGTCCTGTTGGGTGCGGGCCTTCCCATCCTTCCGGGCCTGGCGGGCGAGTCGAAGTCCTACGCCGAGCGCCTGTTCAGCTTCCCCGAGGTCGGCGCCCTGACAGAAAGCGATTCAGCGAAGGCATTGCGCGAGCCCGCCGCCACAGCCGGGGTAGTCTTCGAACCGTCGGCGCTCGCCGAGGTGTTCCGGCTGACGAGGGGTTACCCCTACTTCCTCCAGGAATGGGGGTACCAGTCGTGGAATGAGGCCCCGACCGACCGGATCACCCTGGATGTAGTGCGACGGGCGACTCCCACGGTGATCGAACGACTCGGCCAGAACTTCTTTCGCGTCCGCTTCGACCGGCTGACCCCGAGCGAGAAACGCTTTCTGCGCGGCATGGCCGAGCTCGGGCCCGGTGCCCATCGGACCGGTGACATCGCCGATGCACTCGGCCTGAAGGTGGCCAGCCTGGGGCCCGTTCGCGCGAAGTTGATCAGGAAGGGGATGGTCTACAGTCCGGCCTATGGCGACATGGCGTTCACCGTTCCCCTGTTCGATGAGTTCATGCGTCGGGCAATGCCTACGTTCGAGCGTTAGTCCAGGCCATGGAGCTCCGCATCGCCTCCGCGTTCACCGCCAGCCTCGCGCGACGCGCTGCGTGGCATCGCATCCGTCCCGAATGACGTGATTCTCGGAAAGAGGCGCCCGGTTCCAGAATAATTCCGTCTCCGTTTTCCGAGCCGGCGCCCGAAGTCTACGTCGCGGCTGCAGCGACCCGCCGCCGCGTCCGCAGCACGTGACCGACGACGACGATCACCAGCACACCGAGCCCCGCTGCATCGCTGAGCCCGTTCGCGTGACACAGCAGGACGCCCGCGACGCCGGCAGCGGATCGTTCCAGCGTGGACGCGGATCGCAGGATCCAGCCACCGAATGCGATAGCGAGCGCAGCAATGCCGAGTGCCGTCGTGGTAAATGATTGCATGATGTCCACGAGCGGCGCCCGGAGAAGAAGGCCGCGGCCTTCATCCGAAAGCGTGAACACGAACGGCACGATGAACGCAGGCAGCGTGTACTTCCAGGTCAGCATCATCGTGCGGAACGGATTCCCGCCGGTGATGGCGGCTGCGGCGAAGGGTGACAGCGCCGTGGGAGGACTGACCTCGGAGAGCACCGCGTAGTAGAAGATGAACATGTGCGCCGCGACCGCTGGAACGCCGACCTGGATCAGCGCCGGCGCGATCATCACCGCAGCGATGATGTAGGACGCGGTCACCGGCACGGCGAGGCCGAGAAGCCAGACTGCGACCGCCGAGAAGATGACCGTGAGGATGACGCTCCCGCCGGCAAGTGCGACGATGATGCCGGCGAGCTTCAGGCCCAGGCCGGTCAGTGTAACGACGCCGACGATGATGCCGGCCGCTGCAGTCGTCGCCACGATCGACAGCGCGCCACGACCTCCCGCCTCGAGTGCGGACAGCAGCCGCCGCGGCCCGATTCGCGTCTCCGGCCGGACCCAGCTCAGCACGATCGCGAGCGCGGTCGCGAGGACGACCGCACGAAACGCGGTCATTCCGATCACCATGAGCGCTGCGATCGCAATGAGCGAGGAGAAGTGGTAGCCGTAGCGCCGCGTCTGCGCCCAGACCGAGGGAAGGTTCACCGCCACGGCCTTCGTGCCCATCCCCCGCGAGTCTGCCTCGATCATCAGGAAGGCGGAGAGGTAATACAGCACGCTCGGAACGGCCGCCATCAGGAGCACCTGGAGATACGAGATCCGAAGGAACTCGGCGATGAGGAACGCGGCGGCGCCGAGTGTCGGTGGGGAGAGGATCGCGCCGATCCCTCCGGCGGCGAGAATCGCGCCTCCGGTCTCGCGTGAATAGCCGGCGCGCCGCAGGAGCGGCCAGGCGCAGGTACCGAGCGTCACCGTCGTGGCGACGCCGCTGCCGGACACCGTTCCAAGAAGAAACCCGGCGAGCGTCACACTCCGGCCGGGACCCGCGCCGGCACTCGAGCGTCCCATCGCAGCCGTGGCCCAGTCGATGAAGAAGCGGGCGGCGCCGGACGCCTCGAGCACCGCGCCGTAGATGGTGAAGAGGATGATGTAGGTCGCCGCGACGTCGAGCGGAACGCCGAAGATCCCGTCGAGCGTCATGTACAGGATCCCCACGAGCCGGTCGAGGGCGTAACCGCGGTGCGCGATGATGCCCAGGCCCACGAGGTCGAGCAGCGGGCCGAGGTACGCGTATATGATGAATGCCGCTGCAGTGGCCGGGAGTATCCAGCCGACGGTTC
>JBGTMW010000088.1:0-2965 GCA_041743365.1 Gemmatimonadaceae bacterium | reverse complement strand
ACGGCCGCAGCAGGATCGCATTGACGACGCTGAAGATCGCCGTCGACGCCGCGATTCCGAGCGCGATGGTCGCGATCGCCGTGATCGCGAAGCCCGGACTCCTGCGCAGCGTGCGGACGGCGTACGCTACATCCTTTCCGACAATGCTCATCGGTTCCCCCCCGGATCGAGTGTTCGTGCAATCCGAAGATGAGGGGTTGCTCGAGCCTCGCAAGCCGGGGGGGTATGCGATTCGCGCGGTCTCGCCCCGACCGCGGAGCCATCGCCCGGGGACTGGGTTTCACTGGAGGCGCGCACCCTGCGTAGTAGGGAGTCCATCCACGCCGGAGCACACCATCGAGCCGTCTGCCACTCACACGCTGCATCGTACGCCATCCAACTCTGCGCACCGCGCGCGATGCCGGATGATTGCACTGCTCGCCCTTGCCGCCGCCTGCTCACCGCGGACTGGACTGGAGCGCCTCGCGCTCGGCGAAGACGTCGTGCGGACGGCAGACGTCGCCTACGGTCACGCCGTTCGTCAAACCCTCGACATTTATCGTCCCTTTCCCCCGCGATCGCCTGCGCCGGTCGTGTTGTTCGTGTACGGAGGGCGGTGGAGGTACGGCTCCAAGGATGATTATCTCCTCGTCGCGAACGCCTTTGTCCGGCGAGGTTGGGTGACGGTGATCGCGGATTATCGACTGCATCCGGAGGCGTTCTTTCCAGCGTGGGTCGAGGATGGCGCCAGCGCAGTGAGATGGACGCTGGACAACATCGAGCGCTACGGCGGCGACACGACGCGCATCACCGTCGTCGGGCATTCGGCCGGCGCGCACACCGTCGCCCTGCTTGCGCTCGATGAGCGCTATCTGAACGAGGCGGGTGTGCCCGCGGGAAGCGTACAGGGATTCGTGAGCGTTGCCGGTCCGATCGACACGACCTGGACCGCGCCCGATGTGCAGAGGCTCATGGGCCCGCCAGGGGGTTGGCCCGCTACCTACCCGGCGACTCACATCGACGGTCGTGAGCCGCCCCTCCTCCTGCTGCACGGCGACAGGGACGAGGTTGTCTCGCCCACCAATTCCGTCCGCCTCGCGGGACGCATTCGGCAGCGCGGCGGATGCGTGAACCTCGTGATGTACCGTGGCGTGGGGCACGTAGACATCGCGATCGGACTCGGGCTCCCTGCGGCAGTGGCGGCGCCCGTTCTCGATGATCTCGCGACATTCGTTCGCGACCCGGTCGCCGCAACATGCCCGCGGGACCGTCCTTGATCCGAGACGCGCGAACGACCGACACCTGTCGTTCGCTCGCGCCTCCCCCGGCCTGCCAGACGTCAGGGCATGAAATTCCTCAAGGTGCCGGGGGCACCCTCCTCCCCCACGTCGGCTCCGCGGGTTCCGCGCGCAGTCGATCCACCGGCGTCTCCTTCAGCATCCGCATCGCCTCGGCGACCGCGCGCTCGAGCTGCGGATCACGCCCGGCGATGGTTTCCTTCGGCCAGTTCTCGACCTCGATGTCCGGGGCGACGCCAACGTTCTCCACGGCGAACCTGCCCTCGCGGTCGATGAATCCACCGCGAGGCGCGATCATGGAACCGCCATCGATGAATGCGGGAGTGTCCCACGTCCCGACGAGACCGCCCCATGTTCGCGTGCCCACCAGCGGGCCGATCTTCCGGTAGCGGAACATGTACGGCATGAGATCGCCTCCGCTGCCTGCCATTTCGTTGATGATCATCACCTTCGGCCCCCAGATCCCCGCCGATGGGCTGGTGAAAAGCGTGCGCTCGCCAACGGGATTGTTGAAGTAGCCATCGAAGTCGCGACCCAGGATCTCGATGATGTAATCGGCCGCCGAGCCGCCGCCGTTGAACCGCTCGTCGATGATCGCGCCGTTCTTGTGCTGCTGCGCGAAGTAATACCGGTTGAAGCTCGCGTAACCGCCCTGCCCGGTGTTCGGGATATACACGTAAGCGAGCTGGCCCTGCGAGAGCGAATCAACGAGCCGCCGATTGCGCTCGACCCACGCGCGCGTGCGCAGCCCCTGCTCGTTCGCCACAGGTATTACCGTCACTCGACGGGCGCCCTCCATTGCGGGGCGCGCTCCGACGGTGATGACCGTCTGCCTGTTCGCCGTGCCATCGAGGGCACGATGGATGTTGTCCGACGCCCGCAGCTCGACCCCATTCACCGCGAGCAGGTAGTCGCCAACGCGAACATCCACCCCGGGAGCGGCGAGCGGAGCGCGGAGCTCGGGGTTCCAGCTCTCCGCATCATAGATTCTCGAGATGCGATAGCGACCGTTCTCCACCGTGAAGTCGGCGCCGAGCAGGCCGGTTGTTGTCTCCGGAACTTCGGGCATGTCGCCGCCGCGCACGTACGAGTGACCGACCGCGAGCTCGGCGCCCATGTTGTCGAGCAGGTAGTTTAGATCCGACCGGTGCGCGACATGGGGGAGGAGCTCGCCGTACATCTGCTTCATCTTCGGCCAGTCGACGCCGTGCAGGTTGCGCACGTACAGATAGTCGCGCTGGATGCGCCAGCCTTCATCGAACATCTGCCTGAACTCCGCTCGCGGATCCACGTGAGCGCGAAGCGTGACGGCGAGCCGTCCCTTGGTCGCCGTCGGCGCGTCCTTGTCCGCATCGACGATGCTGAGGCCACCCTGCTGCCCCGGCGACCTGTACAACAGCTTTTTCCCGTCGAAGCTGAGGGCATAGTCGGCGACGTTCTGCACGAACGTCGCGGCGCGGCGAGTGCTCAGCTCGTAGCGGTGCAGCGCCGAGCCTCCACCGCCACCCGAAGTGCCGGTGGAGGGAATCGGCTCCATGAAGAACACCTTGCCCGCGACGCCGGCGCGCAGCGCGGAATAGTCGCGCTGGGTGATTCCCGCGACGGTGATTATGCGCTGGTGCAGCCCGTCGAAGTCGATCTGCACGTTCACCGGCTCCCGGGGCGCGGGGCGGTCCGGTGTCGTGTCG
>JBGTMW010000087.1:0-9003 GCA_041743365.1 Gemmatimonadaceae bacterium | reverse complement strand
TCGACGCCGACCGCGACGCGGTTCTGCAGCGCGCGGTCGAGGCGGGCGCGCGCGCCGTGATATGCATCGGGGAATCGATCGAAGCGTCGATCCGGGCTGCCGAGATCGCGGAGCGCCACACGGGCTTCGTCTGGTTCACGGCCGGGCTTCACCCGCATTCGGCGGCCTCGGTCGACATCCATGAAGCCATGCCGCGCCTCCGGGAACGGCTCGACGCGGGCGCCGTAGCGGTAGGGGAGTGCGGGCTCGACTACCACTACGACAACTCGCCCCGCGCCGTACAGCGCGACGTCTTCGCGGCGCAGCTTGCGCTCGCGGCCGAGCGAGCCCTCCCTGTCATCGTCCACACTCGCAAAGCCGAGGAGGACACCCGGTCAATGCTGAGCGAAGCCGCAGCCGCTGGCGTGAAGGGCGTGCTTCACTGCTACACCGGGTCGCATGCGCTCGCGGAAATCGCCATCGAGCTCGGTTGGTACATCTCGTTCAGCGGAATCATCACGTTCACGCGATGGGCCGACGACGACCTGCTTCGGCTCGTTCCCGACGATCGACTGCTCGCGGAATCCGATGCGCCCTACCTCGCACCGGTACCGAACCGCGGCAGGCGCAACGAGCCGGCGTGGGTCGAGTCCACCGTCTCGAGGCTCGCACTGGCGCGCGAGCAGGGCGTCGACGGCGTCGGCATACTCGTCAGCGAGAACGCACGCCGCCTGTTCGGGCTGGCGTCTTCCGCGGTCCCGTGAGTAGTATGCGCGCGCTAGCGACACCACCTCATCGGGGAATCGATTGACGACAGTACCCACGGACATCGCCATTGCCCAGCAGGCACGCCTTCGCCCCATCGCGGACGTGGCCGCCGATCTCGGGCTCGGCGAGGACGACGTCGACTTCTACGGGAAGTACAAGGCGAAGATCTCCCTCGACGTCTCGCGCCGTCCGGTCCGGGGCCGACTGGTCCTCATCACCGGCATCAATCCGACGGCCGCAGGAGAGGGAAAGAGCACCGTCACGGTTGGAGTGGCGCAGGCCTTTCGACGACTCGGAAGGAACGCGGTGCTTTGCATTCGCGAGCCAAGCTTCGGCCCCGTGTTCGGCATGAAGGGTGGCGCGGCGGGGGGCGGCTACTCGCAGGTCGTTCCGATGGAGGACATCAACCTCCATTTCACCGGCGACTTCCACGCGATCTCGAGCGCGCACGCCCTACTCTCCGCAATGCTGGACAATCATCTCCATCAGGGGAATCGCCTCAGGATCGACCCACGCCGGATCACCTGGCCGCGCACAATAGACATGAACGATCGCGCGCTGCGCTCGTGCGTGATCGGCCTGGGCGGCGTGGCAAACGGGATCCCGAGAGAGGAGCGCTTCGTCATAATTCCGGCGAGCGAGGTCATGGCGATAGTGGCGCTCGCCACAGGACCTGCCGACCTCGAGGAGCGTCTCGCGCGGATCATCGTCGGCGCAACGGAGGGAACGTCGCGAACCCCCATACGCGCGGGCGACATCAAGGCTTCAGGCGCCATGGCCCTCACCCTAAAGGATGCCCTGCGCCCGAACCTGGTGCAGACGCTCGAGGGAGGCCCTGCCTTCGTGCATGCCGGTCCCTTCGGCAACATTGCCCACGGCTGCAACAGCATCCTCGCGACCCGATCGGCTCTCGCCCTCGCCGAAATCGTGGTCACGGAAGCCGGCTTCGGCTCCGACCTCGGCGCAGAGAAGTTCTTCGACATCAAGTGCCGTTTCGGTGGGCTGAAGCCGGAGGTCGCGGTCATTGTCGCGACGGTGCGTGCGCTGAAGCTCAACGGCGGGGCGAGGAAGAACGAGCTCGGGGTCGAGGACATCGGGGCTCTGGAGCGCGGACTTCCGAACCTCATCAAGCATATCGAGAACGTACGACAGTTCGGCGTTCCGGTCGTCGTCGCGCTGAACCGATTCATCACCGACTCGGATCGCGAGCTGCAGCTCGTCGCCGACAGCGCTCGCAATGCCGGCGTGCGGATCGCGCTCACCGAGGTCTGGGAGAAGGGCGGAGAAGGTGGGGAGGAGCTGGCGCGCGAGATCATCGCGCTGCTCGATGCCGGCGGGGCCTCCTATGCACCGCTCTACCCGGTAGAGCTGCCCATACGCGAGAAGATCGACACCATCGTTCGAAAGGTCTATGGGGGCGAGGGTGCCGATTACTCCCCCAGGGCCGAGCGCACGATCGATTATCTCGAGTCCATCGGCATGGGCGCAACACCGGTCTGCATGGCGAAGACGCAGTACTCGTTGACGGACGATGCAACCAGGCTCGGCCGACCCAGCGACTTCCGGATAACCGTGAACGAGCTGTATCCCTCGGCCGGCGCCGGTTTCGTCGTCGCCGTGGCTGGTGACATAATGACGATGCCGGGGCTCCCGAAGGAGCCTGCGGCCGAACGAATGGCCATCCACCCCGACGGCTCGATCGTCGGGCTATTCTAGGAGTCAGACGTGGCTAACCGCACCATCGAAACCCCCAACGCTCCCAAGGCCATCGGTCCCTATTCACAGGGAGTGATAGCGGGCGGCCTGTTGTTCACCGCCGGACAGATAGCGCTCGATCCCGCCACCGGCACCATCGTGGACGGCGACGTCGTTGTGCAGACCCGTCGGGTGCTGGCGAATCTGGAGGCGATCCTCTTCGCCGCCGGCGCACGCTGGACCGACGTTGTGAAGACGACTGTCTTCCTCCAGGACATGGCGGATTTTGGAAAGGTGAACGAGGTCTACGCAGATGTTCTCGGCAACGCGCGCCCCGCACGTTCGACCGTTCAGGTCGCCGCGCTGCCGCGCGGGGTTCTCGTCGAGATCGACGCCGTCGTGGCCGTCACGGACTGAATACCGGCGATGCCGTCCACCTCTCACACGCGGGACGAGATCTTTCGGTTGACCGTGTTCGCCCGCTGCGCGGGTTGAGCGTCGAAGATGGGTCCGGGAGACCTCAGGGAAGTGTTGGCGCCACTGCCGCGCCATGCCGATCCGCGGCTCCTCGTCGGTCACGAGACCTTCGATGACGCGGGCGTCTTTCGCATCTCCGATGACGTTGCCCTCGTCCAGACCGTCGACTTCTTCGCTCCTGTCGTGGACGACCCCTTCACCTTCGGGCAGGTGGCCGCGGCGAACGCGCTGTCCGACGTGTACGCAATGGGCGGGGAGCCGCTCACCGCCCTGAGCATCGTCGGCTTTCCGAGGGATCGCCTTCCGCTCGCGGTTCTCACCGAGATTCTTCGCGGCGCCCAGGAGAAGGTGCGGGAGTCCGGTGCGTTCATCATCGGCGGACATACCGTCATCGATGATGAAGTGAAGTTCGGACTTGCCGTCACCGGCCGCGCGCACCCCGACCGGCTGCTGACCAACGCCAGTGCGAAACCCGGTGACAGGCTCGTCCTGACCAAAGCGCTCGGCGTCGGAATTCTCACCACGGCGCTGAAGCGAGGCCCACTGGGGCCGGATGTCGAACGTCCCCTGCTCGACTCGATGCGGACGCTGAACGCCCTCGCGAGCCGCGCCGCCCTCGCCGTCGGCGCGCGATGCGCGACGGACGTAACGGGCTTCGGACTCCTTGGCCATGCCTCGCACATCGCGCGTGCCTCGACGGTCACGCTGCGTATCGTGCCAGCCTCCGTACCGGTGTTGCGAGGCGCGCGCGAAGCGTGGCGCGCCGGTGGCGGCCGCACCGGTGGCGCCGAGCGCAACGACGAGTACCTCGCGTCCATGGTGGCGTGGGGCGCGGTTTCGGCGGAGGATCGAGCCGTGCTCATCGATCCGCAGACGTCGGGCGGGCTCCTCGTTGCAGTGCCCGCCGGCCGGCTCGCCGACTATCTTTCGCGCGTCGAGGGAGCAGTCGAGATCGGCGAGGTACTGCCGCTCGGCGACCATCGCATCGAGCTGGTGTAGCGAGGGGGCGAATGGGGTCTGGTGGTCTCCCCAGTCTTCAAAACTGGTGCGACCCGACCACGTCGGGTTGGGTGGGTTCGATTCCCACGCGCTCCCGCCACCCGCGTCCATTTCCTCCACGAGACTTCTTGATTCCGTCACAGTTGTCACGCGGCACGAGACTGCTGGCGCCGGCTATCGCGGCGCTGTTCATCTGCGGCTCGGTTTCGTCCGCCCAGCGCCGCGACACCGTGCCACCTGCGGTCGTCGTCGAGACGCCCGCGGTTCCCGTCAGCGACACGATCCCTCGCCCCCCGCTCACCCCCCGCCGGGCCTTCCTGTACTCGCTTGCAGTGCCGGGCTCGGCCCAGACCATCCTTGGCCGTCCCCGCACCGCGGCGATCTTCATCACCGTCGAGGCGCTCGCAATCACCCTCGCGCGAAAGTCGGCGAACGATCTCCGCGAGGCCAAGCGCTTCGCGCGTGACAGCATTGTCGCCGAATACCAGATCGATGCCTCGACCGGCCTGGCAGTGCTCGACTCCACGGGTCGACCCGTGCCGTCGGGATATCTCCCGAACAGGTTCGCCGGTGATAGAGTGGCCGCGCGGCGGACGCATCTCGAGGACTGGATCGCCACGCTAGTCTTCAACCACCTGCTGTCCGGTGCAGAAGCGTTCGTCTCGGCTCAACTCTGGGACCTGCCCGCGCAGGTATCGATGCAGAGCACCACGCGCGGCACCTTCCTCACAGCCAGGATTCCGTGGTAGCGTCGTCATCCGCGCCGATCGGCGTGTTCGACTCGGGGATCGGGGGGCTCACCGTCGTGAGCGAGATGATGCGGCAGCTTCCGCATGAAAGCATCATCTATTTCGGCGATACGGCTCGGGTCCCCTACGGTCCCAAGAGCCCCGACACGGTCCGCCGGTACAGTCACGAGATAACGACGTACCTGCTGTCGGAAGGCGTCAAGGCGGTGGTGGTGGCCTGCAACACCGCAACCGCACATGCCCTTCCCATGCTGCGCGCCGAACTCCCGATTCCGGTCATCGGCGTAGTCGATCCCGGGGCACGCGCGGCTGTCGAAGCGTCACGCGGCGGAGGCGTTGGCGTCATCGGCACCAGGGGAACCATCGCCTCCGGAGCGTACGAGCGAGCCATCCACGCTCTCGCCCCCGGAATGCGCATCACGGCGCGTGCCTGTCCGCTCCTCGTCCCCCTCGTCGAGGAGGGGTGGATCGACGCCGAAGCCACGGGCATCATCGCTCGGGAGTACCTGGCGCCGCTGGCCGAGGCGCACATCGACACGCTGGTCCTCGGTTGCACTCACTATCCGCTGCTGAAGCCGCTGTTCGAGCAGATTCTGGGTGTTGGCGTTCGCCTGATCGACAGCGCGCACGAGACCGCCGCGGAGACTGGGCGGGTGCTCGACGCGAGGTCGTTGCGGGCCGCCGAGGGCGCCAGGCCGCGGCATCGCTTCATCGCTTCGGACGCGCCCCGGCAATTTCTGGAGCTAGGTCAGCGCTTCCTCGGATCCACGATCGAGAGCGTGGAGACACTCACGCTCGGGTGAGGCGTCCCATCGCCTGAGCTCGACGCGGTCGGCTGTCACTCGAAGGTACGTCGCGTCGTCGAGCCACGAGCCGGCGTTCGCGTAGACGCTGCGCTCCGGCCCCCGCTCCAGAGTCGCGACATGCGAGTGTCCGTATATCAGCAGCTCGGGCCTGCCCGGCATCGCCAGCCGTTCCATGGCCACGGCGCGCAGCCCGGCGCCTCCGTCTAGAGCGCGGTGCGTACGACTCGCGTGCGAGCTGCCCGTGGCGAGCCACGTTCCAAGGTCCGGATGCAGCAGGCGCATTGCCCCGACCGCCATGCGATTTCGAAGCACCGCCCGCAGCGCCCGGTAGCGCCGGTCCTCCACGCGACGCAGCCCATCGCCGTGCTCCGCCCGGGCGGTCCAGCCGGCTATTCGGCCCTCCCACGGGCCAACGTGGTAGGTGACGCCCGCGTCCCGAATGCTGTCGCCGCCCCAGCAGTCGTGGTTCCCGGCGACCCACAGAATCGGAACGCCGGCCTCGACCGCATCCGCCAATGCTGCGAGCACGCGGAATCCGTGTCGCGGCATGACCGAACGCCACTCGAACCAGAAGTCGAACAGGTCGCCGTTGATCAGCAGCGAACCGGCGGTCCGGGGCAGCGATCGAAGAAAGCGAAGGAAGCTGTCCTCGACAGCCCGCGGCGCTGCGCCGAGGTGCAGGTCGGAAACGATGTAGCACGGCGGATTGAGCACGCGCGGAGTCTAGCGTCATTCACGCCCCGCATAAAGGCACACTGCCGGATGCGCGAAAGGCATGGTTTCCCCGAGGGTTTCCGCGACCCGTCACTTGCGCCCCGCGTGAGCGCCGAGCACACTATGCGGCGGACGGCGCCGTTGGCGCATTGAGGCTTGCAACCACTTACGGAGGAGTGATGCCCCAGAATGCGCTCGGGCTCATCGAGACCAAGGGTCTCGTCGGAGCGATTGAAGCGGCTGACGCGATGGTCAAGGCGGCGAACGTCCGGCTGGTGGGGAAGGAGAAGATCGGCGGGGGATACGTCACCGTCATGGTGCGCGGCGATGTCGGCGCGGTAAAGGCCGCCACCGACGCCGGTGCCGCAGCCGCCGAGCGCGTCGGGGAGCTGGTCTCGGTGCACGTCATTCCACGTCCGCACAACGATCTCGAAGCCATCCTGCCCCAGGGCGGTACGGGCGACGCGTCCTGACGTGTCGTGGACCGAGCAGGCCCTTGGTCTGGTCGAGACGAAAGGCCTCGTCGGAGCGCTCGAGGCGGCCGACGCAGGGCTGAAGGCGGCAAACGTTCGGCTCCTCTCCACCGAGCGTGCGGACGCAGGTCTCGTGACGGTGATGTTCGGCGGTGACGTTGCCGCCGTCCGCGCGGCGGTCGATGCAGGCTCGGCCGCCGCGCAGCGTGTCGGCCAGCTCATCTCCGCTCACGTCATCCCGCGGCCGCATGAGCAGCTCTCCAACATCGAGGGCGATGATGATGCCGCGCCGGCGGGAGCGCGCCCGCCGATGAAGGGGGGACGCTATGACACCGCCGCACTCGAGAGCGCGAAGGTCGTCGAGCTGCGCGCGATGGCGCGTCAGATCCCGGGCTTCCCGATCCGCGGTCGCGATGTGGCGCGCGCCAGCCGTGACGAGCTACTCGCCGCGTTCCGAACGCTCGGCAGCTGACCGGTCCGCATGGACGACGATCTGCGGAGCATCCAGGAGGCGCGCGATCTGGTAGAGCGCGCGCACATGGCGAGCGAAGCGTTCGCCACCGCTGACCAGGAACGCGTCGACCGGATAGTGACCGCGATCGCTCGCGCGGCATCGGCGAACGCCGAGTCGCTCGCTCGCGCCGCCACCGACGAGACCGGCATGGGCGTCTACGAGCACAAGGTCATCAAGAATCGCTTCGCTTCGGACTTCCTGCTCGACTCGATTCTCCCGATGCGCACCGTCGGCGTGATCCGCGAGGATCCCGCTCGTGGCCTCAAAGAACTGGCCGTCCCGATGGGCGTCGTCGGCGCCATCATCCCCACGACCAACCCCACCAGCACGGCGATATACAAGGCTCTCATATCGATCAAGGCCCGTAACGCGATCGTGATGTCGCCGCATCCGCGCGCTACCCGCTGTGTCGTACAGACCGCCCGCATCATGGAGGAAGCCGCCGTTTCGGCTGGCGCACCTCCGGGGCTGATCAACTGCATGACTGGGACGACGCTGGAGGGAACCAACGCCCTGATGCGTCATGCTCACACTGCGGTCATCCTCGCAACGGGAGGCACCGATCTCGTTCGCGCTGTCTACACGGCGGGGAAGCCAGCCTACGGAGTCGGGCCAGGCAATGTGCCCGCGATAATCGAGCGCACGGCTAAAATCGGAAAGGCCGTCGCCGATATCGTCGACGGAAAGACGTTCGATGCCGGCGTGCTCTGCTCGGCGGAGAACTCCGTGGTGTGCGACGCACCGGTCGAGCGCGAGGTCAGGGAGGCTTTCCGCCGGGAGGGCGCTCATTTCTGCTCGGCTGAGGAGAAGTGGGCGCTCGAGCGCGCCATGATCCCGGCGACAGGCAAGGGAATCGAGGCCGCGGTGGTCGGTCAGCAGCCTGCCTTCATCGCGCAGCGCGCCGGATTCTCGATTCCCGACGGTACGAAACTCCTTGTCGTCGATCTGAAGGCGGTTGGACGCACCGATCCGCTGAGTCGCGAGAAGCTGTCGCCCGTACTCGGCTTCTTCGTTGAGGACGGCTGGGAGGCGTGCTGCCACCGAGCCATTGAGCTCCTCAATTTCGGCGGCCTGGGACACTCCCTGGGGATTCACAGCCAGGATCAACGCGTCATCGATCGCTTCTTCGCCGAGAAGCCGGCCTTCCGCATCATCGTGAACAGCAACGTCGCGCTCGGCGCGGTCGGGTATACTACTGGCTTCGCCCCCGCGATGACCCTGGGCCCCGGCGCATGGGGAGGCAGCATCACGTCCGACAACGTCACGCCGATGCACCTTCTCAACATCAAGCGACTCGGTTCGGAGATCCGCCCCTACGTGGATCCGCTGCGGGCGTCCCGCGTGGGCAGCGCGCGTCCCGCGAAACCGGCCGACGCGCGTGGGGGCGTTCGCCGAGATCCCGCCGTGCTGTCCGGTGCCGAGGTCCAGCGGGTAGTGGCCGATTTCCTCCGCGGCTTTCGCGAGCAGTCGGGGCGATGACCCCACGAGGACGCTTCGGTGGCTGATCGCCCGGATCTTTCCGAGGAGGCGCTCGAGCGGCTGGCGACACTGATCGCCGAATCGCTCACCCGTGACAGACGGGATGCTCGCGCTTCGCGCTCCCCCGGAACCGGGGATTCCTGGCTTCCATCACCCGTTCGCCCCGAGCCTCCCGCTCGCGGGGGAGAACCCCCCGTGTGGAGCGGCGCGAGCCAGTCGCTTGCAGGCGTTGCCCCCGCGCTGGGTCGTACGCCGGATGCGGGCAGGTCCGTCTCGGTAGCGGAGCTGTCCAACGCGACTCGAGCGGCGGCAGCCGGAAAGGGGCCGGCCCTGTCGGCGACACCGGCGGG
>JBGTMW010000086.1:0-2988 GCA_041743365.1 Gemmatimonadaceae bacterium | reverse complement strand
GCCCGAACCCGCGCGATGCAGCAGGTGGCGCAGTCGTTCGGACTCACGCTCACACCCGCCGAGACGGAGTACCTCGCGGCGCCCGGACGCCGCCAGGCGATGGATGCAGCGGTGCGCCGCGCATACACGCGATGGTTGTCGGCGGGTGTGGCCCCGGCGGGGGCGCTGGACAGCATTCGCGGGGAAGTGATCCTCCGCCGCGGCGATACCAGCCGCACGCTATCCTCCGACAGCATCACAACCTTCGGGCTTTTCCTGAGCCGCGCCCGGATGATGCAGCCCGATCCGACGTCGCGGGTGAGCGACTCGCTGTTCGAGCGCATCCTCACGGCCTTCTACCGGCCCACCATCATATTCGATCGGGCCGCGACCGACGCCCGGCGCGAGGAGCTGCGCCGATCGGTCTCGGAGAACAAGTACGAGGTCCGCTTCCGGGAGAAGGTCGTCGGGGCGAACGAAGTCGTCGGCCAGGCCGAGCACGAGAAGATGCGCGCGCTCCGCGACGAGATCCAGAAACGGAAGATCGGTGAGGGCGATGCAAGCCGTGTCGTCGGTTCCGTCCTCTTCAACACGCTCGTCATCGCGATCTTCGGCGTCACGCTGCTGCTGTTCAGGCCGGCCCTCTATGCGTCGGCGAGAGCCCTGGCGCTCGTCACGATCGTCTTCGCCATCGTCATTGTCGCATCGGCAGTCGCCTCGAACATGACGCCGATCCGTCCCGAGCTGATCCCGGTCGCCATCGCGGCGATCATATTCAGCGTCCTGTTCGATCCGCGAATCAGCATGATCGCGGCCATGGTCCTCGCCGTGCTAATGGGCGGGCAGAGCGACTTCCGCGCGACGAACGCCCTGTTCCTGAACCTTATCGGTGGAGTCGCCGCGGCGTTCAGCGTGCGGGTGGTCCGCCGGCGCAATCAGGCGTACTACTCCATCCTCACGATCGCAGGCGCGTATGCCATCGCCGCCCTGGCCATCGGGCTCACGCTCAACCGGCCCTTCGGCGACATCATGACCACGGCCGGCTGGGGGCTCGTGAACGCCATTGTGTCGGTGATGTTCGCGATTCAGATCCTGCTACCGGTGGCGGAGGAGTTCACGGGAATCGACACATATCCGCGGCTGCTCGAGTGGTCGGACCTGAACCGGCCCCTGATGCGCCAGCTCAGCCTCGAGGCGCCCGGCACCTACGCCCACACGATGGCGATCGCCAATCTCGCCGAGGCCGCGGCGAACGCCATCGGCGCCAACGCTCTGCTCACACGCGTAGGGGCGTACTACCACGACATCGGCAAGTTGAAGAAGCCACAGTATTTCGTGGAGAACCAGCCAAAGGGGCGGAACCCCCACGACATGCTCAAGCCATCCACCAGTGCATCGATCATCCGGAATCACGTGAAGGAAGGCCTCGAGCTGGCAGCGGAGCATCGCCTGCCGAAGTCCGTGCGTGCGTTCATTGCCGAACACCATGGCACCGGGTCCATCAGCTACTTCTTCGAAAAGGCGAAGGAGCGTGACGGCCCGCCCACGAACCCGGGCGAGTACGTATATCCGGGTCCCGTCCCGCAGACGGCCGAGACGGCGATCGTGATGCTGGCGGACGGCGTCGAGGCGGCAACCCGTGTCCTGAACGATCCGACCCCGCAGAAGATCCGCGACGTCATCGATCACATAGCGAAGCAGCGGATCGACCAGGGACAGCTGCGGCGCGCCCCCCTGACGCTTCAGCAGCTCGATACGATCAAGGAGCAGTTCGCGCGCGTGCTGATCGGCATGAATCACAACCGCATCGACTATCCGGCGTCGGGCGGCGGCGTCACGGCCGAGTTCTCGGCGACGTGAGCCTGATCGTGGACGTCGCCAGCGATGGCGTTCGCGCGCCACTCGGACGCGCCAGGGTGGCGCGCGTCGTACGCACCGTGCTGGAGGCCGAGAAGGTCAGGAATGCACTCATCTCCGTGGCGTTTCTCGATCGCCGGGCAATGGCGTCGCTCAACCGGAAGCATTTCCGGCGCTCCGGACCGACCGATGTCATCGCCTTCGGACTTTCCAGGGTCGGCCGGTGGATGCCCGTGATCGGCGACATTTATATTGCGCCGGATGTCGCCCGCGAGCACGCGCGCAGCCACGGCGTCGGCGTCCGGGAGGAACTCGCCCGGCTCGCGGTCCATGGCACGCTGCACGTCCTTGGCTACGATCATCCAAATGGCGACGACCGCACCCGCTCGTCCATGTGGAAGCGCCAGGAAGTGCTCCTGACCAGGGCGATGCGCAGGGTGACATCGTGAGCACCGTTGCGGCGGCAATCGCGGTCGCCGG
Source organism: Gemmatimonadaceae bacterium (assembly GCA_041743365.1). Classification (GTDB taxonomy): domain Bacteria; phylum Gemmatimonadota; class Gemmatimonadetes; order Gemmatimonadales; family Gemmatimonadaceae; genus JANPKQ01. Next base: position 672 of record JBGTMW010000086.1, on the reverse strand, counting down.
AGCGGCCCTCGCCGCCCTCCTGGCCGCTGCGGAGAGCAGCCTCGTTGCGTCCGACTCGGAGCCTCCGAGCTCTTCACGGCTGAATGCGGCAGCCGCGGCCCCGCGCGAACGACAGTACCGCGCCCTGGCCTTCGCCCGAATGGGAACCCAGCTCGTCACCGGTGCGGCAGCTGCGATGGCCCTGCGGGCCCTCGACCTGCCTGCGTGGCTTGCTCTGATGGTCGGAATAGTGACTGCGGTCATCGTGGGCGCCACGACAGAGGGCGCGGCTCGGTCGCTCGTCGTGGGCCGGATCGAGGCGACGCGCCAGCTCGCTCCGCTCGTCCGGGTGATTGGGGCGATCTTCGCGCCGCTCGGCGGACTCGACGCACGGATCGACCGGAGCCTCCTGAAACTGCTTCCCCCCGTCGGGCCCGACGAAGCGGAGCGCGAGGCGACGGATCAGTTCCGCCAGATCGTGTCGACGGAAGCCAGCGTGACGCGCGATGAGGCAATCCTGATAACGGGGGTGTTCTCCCTTGCCGATACCCATGTGCGTGAGGTCATGGTGCCTCGCGTGGACATCGTCGGAATAGAGCAGGACCTGCCCTGGTCCGAAGTCCTCGACAGGGTGCGGAGCTCGGAGCATGCGCGCTTCCCCGTGTTCGAGGACACGCTCGACGAGATCATCGG
>JBGTMW010000085.1:0-5514 GCA_041743365.1 Gemmatimonadaceae bacterium | reverse complement strand
ACGATCCTGTTCATCGGGAAGATCGTGCGGATGCCGGAAGCGTAGGGTCCGGGAATCAATAGAGCGTGCGCCCTCGCGTGAGCGTTCTGCTCGTCGCCGCGCTCGTCGGTGCGCTGTCAGTTGGATCCCCCCGGGAGCTCGACGCGTTGATAGGGCGGTCGGCGCTCGCCGCCGCACAGATCCCCACGCCGCCGGTCGCTTCGCAGAACCCGTCGCCGATGGTGGAGGGGACGCGCGCTCACGAGCGTCTTGCTCCGCGGGAGCTCGGAGGAGCAATGCGCTCGTTCGTGGGCCCTGCGGAGCGGCCCGTCGAGATCCTGGTGCCTGGCGGGGCGCGAACCCGGGACGCTTTCGATCTCGTCGTGCATTTCCACGGCGCAGCATGGCTTCCGCAACAGGCGGTCGCGCAGCTCGATGATCATGCCGTTGCGGCGGTAGTGAACCTCGGGGCGGGCTCGGGTGCCTACGATCGCGCCTTGACCGATCCGGCGGCTTTCGACTCGCTCCTGGCCGGCGTGACGCGGCATGTCTCCGCCGCGACCGGGAGAACGGTGCGGATCCAACGCGTGACGCTGGTGGGGTTCTCCGCCGGGCACGGTGCGGTGCGGGCGATCCTTCGCGAGCCCCGCCACTTCGCGACCGTCGACGCGGTGCTTCTGCTGGACGGGATGCACACGGCGTACGTACCCGATCGCAAGGTGCTCGCCGAGGGCGGCGCGCTGGACACTACCAACCTCGTGGCGCTCGCCAACTTCGCCAGGGCCGCTGTACGCGGCGAGAAGCGGTTCCTCGTCACGCACTCGGAGATCTTCCCCGGCACGTTCGGCAGCACTACGGAGACGGCCGACTGGCTGCTCCGCGCGCTCGGCCTCCGCCGCACGGCGGTCCTGCGATGGGGCCCTCGCGGGATGCAGCAGCTGAGCGAGGTGAACGCAGGCGGCTTCGAGCTGCTCGGCTTCGCCGGCAACTCGGCCCCGGACCACGTCGACCACCTGCACGCGATGCCGGAGCTCCTCACGCGCACTCTCACGCGGTAAGGCGGGGGAGTTGCAGGGACGAAAACGACGCGCGAATCGCAGGTTGGTAAAACGCTGCAGCCCCCACCCTCCAACCTCTTATATGACATAGTCTTACAGATTGGCACGCCCGTTGCTTTCATCAGGTAATCAAGGTATATTTCGCGGTCGCCGGATACCCACCAAACGCCCTACCCGCAACAGGCGTAATGACCGCTCCAAACAATCGAGAAAGAATCCTCCCGCGTCTCATTGACGAGGAGATGAACGAGTCGTTCATCAACTACTCGATGAGCGTGATCGTATCGCGCGCCCTACCCGATGTGCGCGATGGACTCAAGCCGGTGCACCGCCGGGTGCTGTACGCGATGAACGAGCTCGGACTCGTCCCCGCGCGACCCTACAAGAAATCGGCGACGGTGGTCGGCGACGTGCTCGGCAAGTACCACCCGCACGGCGACCAGTCGGTGTACGACGCGCTCGTGCGCATGGTGCAGGACTTCTCCCTCCGCTATCCCCTCGTCGATGGCCAGGGGAACTTCGGGTCGGTGGATGGAGATCCGGCAGCCGCATATCGCTACACCGAGTCGCGGCTCACCCGCATGTCCATGGAGCTGCTCGCCGACATCGACAAGAACACGGTCGATTTCGCGCCCAACTTCGACGACCGGCTGGAAGAGCCCAAGGTCCTGCCCTCCGGCTTCCCGAACCTGCTCGTGAACGGTTCCTCGGGCATCGCGGTGGGCATGGCGACCAACATCCCGCCCCACAACCTCAGGGAGATAATCGCGGCCACCATCGCCGTGATCGACGATCCCGAGCTCACGATCGGCGCCCTTCGAAAGATCGTGAAGGGCCCCGACTTCCCCACGGGCGGCTACATCTACGGCCGGGCGGGGATCAAGGACTACCAGGAAACCGGCCGCGGACGGATCGTGATGCGCGCGCGCGCCGTCATCGAGGAGAAGGAATCCTCGGGCAAATCCCAGATCGTCATCAACGAGCTGCCCTACCAGGTCAACAAGGCGCGGCTCGTGGAGCAGATCGCCGAGCTCGTGCGCGACAAGAAGCTCGACGGCATCAGCGACCTGCGGGATGAGTCCGACCGCGATGGCATGCGGGTGGTCATCGAGCTCAAGCGCGATGCGATCCCGCGCGTGGTGCTCAACCAGCTCTACAAGCACACGACGATGCAGTCGACCTTCGGCGTCATCATGCTGGCACTGGTGCCCGACCCACAGACGGGCCGGCTGGTGCCGAAGGTCATGGCTCTGCGCGAGACGATCGACCACTACATCACGCACCGCCATTCCGTCATCGTCCGGCGCGCGCAGTTCGAGCTCGACAAGGCGCTCGACCGCGAGCACATCCTCGAGGGTCTCAAGATCGCCGTCGACAACATCGACGAGGTCGTGCAGATCATCCGGAAGGCCAAGGACACGCCGCAGGCGAGCCAGCGCCTCCAGACGCGCTTCAAGCTCAGCGAGCGGCAGACCGAGGCGATCCTCAACATGCGCCTCGCCAAGCTCACCGGCCTCGAGATCGAGAAGCTGGAGGATGAGCTGAAGGAAGTCCGTTCGACCATCAAGGGCCTCCGTGCGCTGCTCGAGTCGAAGCCGAAGCGCATGCAGCTCCTCAAGGACGAGCTCCAGAAGATCGTCGAGACCTTCGGCGACAAGCGCCGCACGGAGATACTCAGCGACGAAGGCGAGTTCACCATCGAGGACCTGATCGCCCAGGAGGACATGGTCGTCACCATCTCCCACTCGGGGTACATCAAGCGCACCTCCGTGTCCACCTACCGCAAGCAGCGTCGCGGCGGGCGCGGACTCAGCGGGCAGGGGCTCAAGGACGAGGACTTCATCGAGCACTTCTTCGTCGGTTCCACCCACGACTACATCCTCATCTTCACCGGCGACGGCCGCTGCTTCTGGCTCAAGGTCCACGAGATCCCGCAGGCGGGACGGGCGGCCAAGGGGAAGCCCATCGTGAACCTCATCAACGTCACCCCCGACACCCGGGTGAAGGCGATGGTGCCGGTGCGCGAGTTCACCGATACCCAGTCGCTGCTTTTCTGCACCAAGAAAGGGACGGTGAAGAAGACCAAGCTCTCCGAATACTCCAATCCGCGCTCGAACGGCATCAAGGCGATCAAGGTCGAGGCGGGCGATGAGCTGATCGACGTCCAGGTCACGACGGGCACCAACGACATCGTGATCGCGACGAAGCACGGCCTTTCGGTCCGCTTCCACGAGTCCGACGTCCGCGACATGGGACGCGACACCACCGGCGTGAAGGGTGTCGCGCTCCGCAAGGACGACAGCGTCGTGGGCATGGTGGTGATCAAGCGCGAGGCCACCCTGCTTGTCGTCACGGAGCGTGGGCTGGGCAAGTGCTCGCACATCGACGAGTACAGGGTCCAGAAGCGCGGAGGGAAGGGAATCCTCACCGTAAACCGCACCGCCAAGACGGGGGACGTGGTTACGATCATGGAGGTCCTCCCCGAGGACGAGATCATGCTGATCACCAAGCAGGGGGTGATCATCCGCTCCTCCGTCGCGCAGATCCGGGTCACCGGACGCAACGCCCAGGGGGTCAAGCTCGTTCAGCTCGACGACCGGGATCTGGTCACCGCAGTGGCCCGGGTGGTCGGGGACGACAAGAGCGTCGGCGGCGACGAGGACGCGGACGCGCTGGGGGTACCCGGGGGCGCTGACGACCTCGATGACGAGGACGATACGGGCGAAGAGGAGTAGTTGCGGGCAGGCCGTCGGGGGCGTCCTTCAGTGGGCGCCCCCGCGTGCCTTCAGGACCCCGCGTAGCCTGTACTTCAGCCAAAGCTCATGCCCGTCCTTTCCCGCCTCCGCGCGCTCATCGAGCCAGAGCCGGCAGCACTCCCGGCGCGTCCCGATGTGACTCGCGAGATGTCGGCCACCTGGAGCGCCATACGGTCGGAGATCCAGCAGGACAGCGCTGATCTCCACCGCGAGGTCCTGCTCTGGCAGCGGTGGGTCCGCTACGCGGTCGCCGCCCTCATGACCTTCGGCGCAATCATCACCCTCCAGGCGCGCGGCATTCCGCCCGAGGGATGGGTCCCGGTAGGCGTGGCCACGGGCTCCTATCTCGTGGTGGTCATACTCTCCGCCTGGTACCTGAAACGATCCGCCGGGCAGCGGCTCGTTCCCTGGCTCACCGCGGTGGTAGTCGTCGGCGACGTGACGATGATGACGGGGCTGATCATGCTCAGCTCGCCGCCATCCCAGTTTCACCGCATCCTGCTCCTCGGCCTGCTGGTCATCCAGCTCACGGTCTTCTACTTCGGCCTCAGGCTGGGACTATGGGCGACCATCCTCGTGGCCGCCGCATATCTGGCCTCGTCGCTGTCCCTGCCGATGTGGGTCCCGGGCCCGCGGCCGCTGCCGATGGTGATCGCCTTCAACGGCGCGATCTTTCTCTTCGTCGCGTCGGTCCTGACCATCACCTTCGGCGGTTTCCGCCAGCGCATGAACGCGCTGCGGGTGTTCTGCAAGCGGGTGGAGATCGGCGACCTCGGCGGCGCATACGACTTGGAGGAGGATTCGCGGCCGGACGAGCTCACCCTGCTCGCCCGCAGCCTCGACACCATGCGCGGCCGGCTCATCGAGCTGATCGGGACCGACCCCCTCACGGGCTGCCTCAATCGCCGCGCCCTCGAGACGAGGCTCCGCAGGGAGTGGCGCCAGGCCAAGCGGCGTGGCTCGGTCCTCGCTATCCTCGTCGTGGACGTCGACCACTTCAAGCAGATCAACGACACCCATGGCCACCCGATCGGCGACATGGTCCTCCAGGAGCTCGCCGAGATCATGAAGACGACGGCGCGGGAGACCGACGCGGTGTCGCGTGTGGGCGGAGATGAGTTCGTCATCGTGCTCCCCGACACGGCGTGGCAGGGCGCGATGGCGTTCGCCGAGCGCCTACGGAGGAACGTGGACGAGCACACCTTCGGCGGAGACGAGCTGCTGGAGATCACGATCTCCGTCGGCGTTGCACACGCGCGCGGTACCGATTCCCTGACCGCGGAAGAGCTGCTCGAGCACGCCGACCGCAACCTGTACAAGGCGAAGGACGGCGGGCGCAATCGCATCAGCGCGTGATGCGCGCGCCTCGCTTCCGGGTTCAAGGATGACCGTCGCTTCCCCGCCGGCCCTCGTGGGCCTCGATGCACTCCGCGCCGCCGCGGCAACCATCGCCCCGGTCGCGGTGTGGACGCCGCTGCTCCGCTCCGATGCGCTCGACGCTGCTATCGGGATTCCGGTTCTCGTGAAGCCGGAGATGCTCCAGCGCGGCGGAGCGTTCAAGTTTCGCGGGGCTTACGTCTTCCTGTCGCGCCTCGACCCGGCGATGCGGTCGCGCGGGGTGGTCGCCCCTTCCTCGGGGAATCACGCCCAGGCGGTTGCGCTTGCCGCGAAGCTGTTCGGCGTACCGGCCACCGTCGTGATGCCGACGACCGTCACGGCGG
>JBGTMW010000084.1:0-3232 GCA_041743365.1 Gemmatimonadaceae bacterium | reverse complement strand
GGGCCATGCACCATCCTTTTGCCATGCACATTGGCGCGCGGGCAGCCACTGCCCTGCTCGTGATCCATCTTCTCGCCGCCTGCGCCTCGGCCGGCGGCAGCGGGTCGGAATCCGACGAGTCGCTGGCGGCCGGCGCCCTCGTCGCCTGTCCGCTGCCGCCCGGCGTGCTGGGCTACCCCGTCTCGGTGTCACTCGCAGCCGAGGGACCGGGCACCACACGAGTCGACGCTACCTATCTGAACGCGTTCGCGAACGCGGCCGCGTATCGCTGGCAGGTCCCGAGTCGGCGGCGGAATCAGTTCCCCGGCTGGGACCGAGTGCGGAGAAGGATCCTGACGCCGGAGCCGCGCTGGGCCGACGACTGGGCGCCCGACTCACGCCACCGCGCGCAGCTTCGCGTAACTGTTCACCGCGACGGACGTCCGGGCACGGTGACCGCGCGGCGATCCTCGGGCGATGCGCTCTTCGATCGATCGCTCACCACGATCTTCGATGCGCCAATGCCGGATTCTCCTCCACTGCCGGGGTGGCCCTCCGGAGTGGCGGGCGACTCGATCCACCTGGTTCTAGGTTTCGGAAACGAGGGACTGGTGGGCGCGGGGGTCGTGCGCTTCGCTGCGCAGCAGCGCCCCGTTCGCATTGACCGACAATCGATCGATCGCCCGGTACCGTCGATAGGTCGCACATTCTACCCGCGTGCGACCGTGAAGTACGACGTGAGCGCGGCGGGACAGATGATCCCGGGCTCGTTCGAGGCACTGGAGTCCACGGACGCACAGTTCGCCGACGGGATTCACCAGTGGCTGGCGCGCGCTCGCTTCACTCCGGCCGAATCGAATTGCCGCCCGATCGCGATGACGGTGGTCCAGACGTTCGGTCGGTAGGCCGGTGGCCACTTGACGCACGGTCCCACGGGGCGGAAGATGCCCTGACCACTCACCGATCTACCGTCCTCCGCGAAAGCAGGCGAAAACGAATGCCGTCATCCCAGCTCCGGCGTCACTTCCCGACGCTCGCCATCGCCGCGGTCATCTCCGCCGCGTGCGCAAGCGCCCAGGATCCGCCTCCCACCACCACGCCGCAGGCACCGCAGGCGACTCAACAACGACGAGCGCCGCGACCCTATGCCCAGGTCATCACCAACCGCGCGGTCACCGACTCGGGCGGAATCACGGTCCATCGAGTCGACGATCGCTGGTTCTTCGAGGTCCCGGACTCGCTGCTGAACAGGGATTTCCTGCTGGTCAGCCGAATCGCGGCGGTGCCGACGAATTTCACCGGCTTCATCTCGGCCGGCACATCCGTGAACGAGCGCGTCGTTCGGTGGGAGCGGCAGGGGGAGCGGTTGTTCCTGCGCAGCTACACGTTCTCCGCGGTGGCGGACGACTCGCTGCCGATCGCCCGCTCGGTCGCTGTGAACAACGTCGGGCCCATCCTCGCGGCGTTCCCGATCCAGGCCTTCACGCGCGACAGCGCGAGCTATGTCCTCGACGTCACCGACTTCTTCGCCGGGGACACGCCGGCCATCGCGGGATTGAGTGCCACTCAGCGCCGGGAATATCAGGTGAGACGTCTCGACTCGGCGCGAAGCTACCTGAACGCCGTACGTTCCTTCCCGATGAATGTGGAGGTTCGTCATACCCAGACCTTCGATGCGGCCGCGCCTCCCTCCGACCCGAGCGGAAACTCGATCTCCCTCGAGATGCGGCAATCGATCGTGCTCCTTCCACGTCAGCCGATGCGGCCGCGCTTCGCGGACGATCGCGTGGGCTTCTTCACCGTCTCGCGAGTGAACTACGGGCTGGACGTTCTCAAGGCGGAAAGTGAGACCTTCATCCGCCGCTGGCGCCTCGAGCCGAAGGACCCGGCTGCGTACGCGCGCGGCGAGCTCGTCGAGCCGGTGAAGCCGATCGTGTACTACCTGGATCCGGCGACTCCGGCGAGGTGGCGTCCCTATGTGCGACTGGGCATCGAGGACTGGCGCCCGGCGTTCGAGGCCGCGGGATTCAGGAACGCGATCATCGCTCGCGATCCACCAACTCCCGCTGAGGATCCCGAGTGGGACCCCGAGGACATCCGCTACTCGGTGGTGCGCTGGACGGCGAGCCTCGTGCGCAACGCCGTGGGCCCGAGCACCTCCGATCCGCGCACGGGTGAGATCATCGAGAGCGACATCACGTGGTACCACAATCACATGAGGTCATACCGCAACCGGCTGATGATCGAGACCGGTGCCGCGAACCCCGCCGCGCGCTCGCTCGACATCCCGGAGGAATTGATGGGCGAGACGATGCGGCAGGTCATCGCCCACGAGGTCGGCCACGCGCTCGGACTTCCGCACAACATGATCGGATCCAGCTCGTATCCGGTCGATTCGCTCCGCAGCAGGACGTTCACGAGCCGCCACGGCGTGTCTCCGACGATCATGGACTACGCGCGGCAGAACTATGTTGCCCAGCCGGAGGACAGCCTCGCCCCGAAGGATTTCGTGCGGCGGATCGGCCCGTTCGACCACTTCGTGATCGACTGGGGATACCGGGTCTTCCCGCAGGCGCCAACGCCCGAAGCGGAGCGCCCGATTCTCAATCGACTGATCACGGACGAGAAGGGGATGCTCGCATACCGCTACGCCGGACGATTCGTCGGCGTCGATCCGCGCGCACAGACGGAGGACATCGGCGACGATCCGGTGCGCGCCAGCACTTACGCGATAGCGAACCTGAAGCGCGTCGTTCCGAATCTCGTGGAGTGGACCACGAGGCCGGGCGAGGACTTCACCGACCTCGAGGAGCTCTACGGCGAGGCGCTCGGCATGTGGTCCAATTACATGGGCCACGTCGTCAACATCATTGGCGGCGTCAACTTCGATGCAAAGAGCGCGGAGCAGTCGGGTCCAGTCTACCGCGTTGTGCCCCGGGCGAAGCAAAAGGCTGCACTGGACTTTCTCGCCGCCAACGCGTTCGACACGCCCGAGTGGCTGGCACCGGACGACATCCGGTCGCGGCTCGGTCCCTCGACGCTCGGGAATCGGCAGGCCGCGATACTTACGCAGATGCTCACGGCGACACGGCTCGGCCGCCTCGCCGAGGCGGAGGCGATGGACCCCGGGGACGCGTACCCGGTGGCCGAGTACCTGACCGACGTCCGGCGGGCGCTCTGGGGATCGCCGTCCACCGTGAGCGCTCCTCCGGCTGACCGTCGCGCGTTGCAGCGCGTGTACGTGGACCGGCTC
>JBGTMW010000083.1:0-5937 GCA_041743365.1 Gemmatimonadaceae bacterium | reverse complement strand
GCCGCGGGCGATGAGCCAGCGATTGACCGGATACGCCGCCGCTCCGGCGACCAGCAGAGCGAACGCGAGGCTGCCCCAGAAGAGGGGGCTGTCGAGACCGGCGTCCATGGCACCGGGAATCAGCAGCATGATTGCGTTGTCGACGATCTCCATGATCGTGATCGAAATCGTATCCGCCGCCAGCGCCAGTTTCAGGACCGCGCCGAGTTCCAGGCCCGCTCTCAGGAGCGGGACGATGGTGAAGGCATAGCCGAAGAAGAAAGCGAGTGCAACCGCGATCACGATCGTCGGCCCGGCCGACCATCCGAGCGCCGTACCGATGACAAGGCCGAGCACCTCTCCTACGCCGCACCCCGCCAGGCAATGCACGGTCGCGGTGAACGCAAGCCGACTGACCGAGGTCCCCGCGGCGTGCGCTGTTGCGTCCGCGGAGGCATGCCGCTGGTCCGGGTGTGGCGAGTGACGATGATCCATGGGCCGCTCGAAGCTCGCATCTACGACGCCAAAACGACCAGGAGCACGACGTCCTCGATCGCTACTTGACGGGCTCGAGGCTGATGATGGTGAACGCGCCCCCGACCTTGTCCGCGGCGAACCGGACCTTGTCGCCCGCCTTGACCCGATCGAGCATCGCCTTGTCCTTGACCTGGAACACCATCGTCATCGCCGGCATTTCGAGATTCTTGATCTCGCCGTGCCGCAACGTGATCTTGGCGGCGTCCTTGTCTACCTTGCGGACTTCGGCCTCGGTCATCGTCGCCGGCGCCGCCTGCGCGACGTGAATGGCTGGACTCGTTTGCGCGAGGGCGAACGGGACGAATGTCGTCAGCGCAAGCAGTGCCAGCGAGCTATACAGCTTCATGTGCTCTCCTTTCAGCCGATGAGATTGGAAGACCCGCGTGGCTCTGCCACGCGCGGTCTGCAGGACATCTTCTCGTTCACTTCGCCGCGACCGTGATCGATCCGCGCATTCCCGCCTCGAAATGACCCGGAATGAGACAGGCGAACTCGAACCGGCCGGCGCGGTTGAACTTCCACACCAGCTCGCCTCGCTTCCCGGGAGCCACGTGCACCATGTGGGGCTCGTCGTGCTCCATGCCCGGATGCTTGCGCATCAGCTCGGCATGCTGCTCGAGATCCGCCCGGGTGCCGATCACCATCTCGTGCATGACCTTGCCGACGTTCCGGTGCACGAAGCGGATCGTTTCGCCCGCCTTGACGCTGACCACCGCCGGCTCGAAACGCATCTCGTCGGTCATGCGCATCTCGATCGTGCGGTCGACGCGTTTCGGGTCTCCCGCGATTCCGAACGTCTTCTGCTCGGCGGCTGCCGTTGCCTTTTTCGGCGCGCCGTGCGGCTCGGTCCCGTGCGCAAGGGCGCCGCCCGACGAAACACCGGCGGCAAGGACGACAACGACGACTCCAGCACGCATCCGCATGATTCACCTCTCTCGAAAACAGTTTCAGTGATGGCCGCCGTGACCTGCCGGCTTGCGGGCCGACAGCCCGACATCCGCGTTGCCCGTCGCCGATTCCCCCGCACGGCGTTCCGGTTCCGGAACCGAGCCCGTCCATTCGTAGGCGACGGTGCCCGCGGGATGCCGGAACCATCCCGGGTCGGCGTAGTCCCCGGGCCGCTGGTCGCGGCGCACCTTGACGACCGTGAACATGCCGCCCATCTCCATCGGCCCCATCGGGCCGGCGCCGGTCATCATCGGCAACGTGTTGTCGGGGAGCGGCATCTCCATCTCGGCCATGTCCGCCATGCCGCGTTCCGCCATCACCATGTAGTCCGGGATCAGGTTGCCGATCTTCTGCGCCACGCCGCGGTGGTCGACGCCGATCATCGTCGGTACCTCGTGACCCATCGCGTTCATCGTGTGATGCGACTTGTGGCAGTGGAATGCCCAATCCCCTTCGTCGGTCGCGTCGAACTCGATCGCGCGCATCTGCCCGACACCGATATCGACGGTGACCTCGGGCCAGCGAGATCCGCGCGGTGTCCAGCCGCCGTCGGTGCCCGCCACCTCGAACTCGTGCCCGTGGAGATGGATCGGATGATTGGTCATCGTGAGGTTGCCGATGCGGATCCGCACCCGGTCGTTGTGGCGCACGGCCATCGTGTCGATGGCGGGGAAGACGCGACTGTTGAAGGCGAAGAGATTGAAGTCGAGCATCGTCATGACCCGGGGCGTGGCGCTGCCGGGCTCGATGTCGAAGCTGTTCAGCAGGAACACGAAATCGCGATCGACGCGCATGAGCTTCGGGTCCCTCGGGTGCGTGACCCACGATCCCATCATGCCCATCGCCATCTGCACCATCTCGTCCGCATGCGGGTGGTACATGAACGTCCCCGGACGCCTGGCGACGAACTCGTACACGAACGTCTTGCCGACCGGGATCTGGGGCTGCGTCAGGCCGCCCACACCATCCATGCCGTTCGGCAGCCGCTGTCCATGCCAGTGGATCGACGTGTGCTCGGGGAGGCGGTTGGTGACGAAGATGCGAAGTCGATCGCCCTCGACCACTTCGATCGTCGGGCCCGGACTCTGTCCGTTGTAGCCCCACAGGTTCGCCTTCATGCCAGGCGCGAACTCGCGCACCACGGGCTCGGCCACCAGGTGGAACTCCTTGACGCCCGCATTCGTGCGCCACGGCAGCGTCCAGCCGTTCAATGTGATCACCGGGTGATAGGGCCGGCCATCCGGCGGGACGAGCGGGCCCTGCATCGTGGGCTTGTCCATCGAGACGAGCTCGGGCAGCGCCGCGAGACTGGCCTTGCTCACGGCGGCCGCTCCCAGAAGGACGGAACTGCCGGTCATGAAGTTGCGTCGATTCATCGCCTTCTCCGAAGCTAGTGTCCCTGGGCGCCGCCGCCAGCGGGCATCGCGGTACCGCGAGCGCGATTCGTCGGGGCGGGCGAGCCGGCTTCGAGCGCGAGATGGAGATCGGCCTGTGCCTGCCAGAAGTCCCGCAAGGCATCCAGATAGCCGTTCACGCTCGCGATCTGCTCCCGCGCGTCCGCGATCAGCTCGAACACGCCGATCAGCATGCCGTTGTAGCGAAGCAGGTTCTCGTCGGCGATCCGCTTGCGCAGCGGGACGATCTCGTCCCGGTAGTGGCGCGCGATGTCGTAAGCCGTCCGGTAGCTCAGGTAGCTCGCCCGCACTTCCGACCGCGCGTTGACGGCAACCTCCGCCGTGCGGTGGACGCTTTGCATGTACAGCGCTTCCGCTCTCGCAAGACGCGCGTCACCCCAGTCGAACAGCGGAATCGACACCTCGATTTCGTAGCCGTTCTTCCTGCGCTCGCCGGTTTCGCTTTCGTTCGTGTAGCCCGCCTCCAGCACGTTGACGAACCGCGTGGCGCGCGTGAGCCCGAGGTCGGAAGCCACGGCTGCGGTGCTCATTCGTGCAAGCCGGACATCGAGCCTGCGATCGAGCGCCCGCTGTTCGGCATCGACCGCGTCGAGCGGCATGGCGGGCAGCTCCGGCAGCCTGTCGGGCAGCTCGTATCGGTTCTCCGACTCCGCGAGGCCCAGCAACCGGGTCAGGCGCTCGCGCTCGATTTTCGCGGCGAGTCGAGCCCTTGCGAGCTGTGTCGTGGCGTCCGCGTAGAACGCCTGCTCCCGCATGTGGGTCAGCTTGTTGAAGTTGCCCACGCGCACCATTCGCTCGGCCAGCTCGGCGCTCGCTTCGGCCGCCATCCGTACCTGCTCGAAGTACCTGACCGATTCCTGCGCGGCGACCGCCGCGATCCACGCTTTCCGGGTGTCGCCGGCCAGACGCACGATGTCGCCGGCGACCTCCAGTTGCGCTGCTTCGAACTGTCGGGTGGCGATCGTCCGGCGCAGCGGCATCGTCGCCACCGCGAGCAGGTTCACCAGCAGCGTGCGCTCGATGCTCTGAGCTTCGCTGTTGCGGATGTTCGTGAAGCTGAACACCGGGTTCGAGAGCCGGCCTGCCTGCACCACGTCGGCCTCCGCGACGCCCAGCGTGGCAAGCGATGCCTTCAGCCGAGGGTTATTGAGCATCGCGACCTGCACGGCGCTGTCGACGGTCAGCGGTCCTGCGAGCAGCTCGCTGACCGCGTCGGTCGGCCCGATGGCCTCAGCCCGCCACCGGGGGAGCTCGATGTCGCTGCCGGCGCGTTCGCTCGCGAGCAACCGAACCTGATCGATCCCTCCGTCCTTCGAGAACGTCGCGCAGCCCGACAAGAAGAGAGCACCGAACATGATCGTCACCGGCAGCCGCGGCCGCGCACGCGGCGGGGAAGGAAAGGCCGGCGTCATTTGTGCCCTCGATGGCTCGAGGCGCCGGGTGTCTTGTGCGCGGGTTCGTCGTGGCGCGGTGGTGTCGATGGGGATGCGACCGAGGGAGGATGTGCCTCGCCACGCTGCGGCGCCGCCGTCGATCGTCGCGTGTCCGAGCGGCGGTTCATGGACGACGCGGCACCCCTGATCTGCCCGACGTGGCCGCCGAGCGTGCCCGCTTCATCGTTGGAAGCGCGCCAGGACTGCCTTTCCGGTTCACTGTACGGCCGGTAGCCTTCGAACGCCGAGTGATACACGACGCTGCCGGGCGCATCGAGGGAACGCGCCGGGATGGCGGGAGCTTGGGCGAGCGCTCCGGCGCTCGCGAGCACGACGACAGCCGAAGCGAGGTCGAGAAACCTGCGGAACATCGTTAGCCTCCGATTACGCTCGACGCATGAGCGTCGGTGCAGTCTTCGCCACGCGCATCGCTGCGCGGGCAAGACGGACGTCAACGAACGACCAGACCTGCCGGTCGTTTCAGAGCGTCAGCGTTCGGGGAGGACGGAAGAGCTCGTCGCAGCTTCCGACGACGATCGCCAGAGCGACGTGGTCGACGGGCCGCAGACCTGACTTGACGGCGAAGAGGTGGGTCTGGCTTGGCGGCACGCCAGCAACACTGCCGGCGCAGCCGATGCATGCACTGCACTTGCCGAAATTCGGCAATGGCTGAGCCGGCTCGTGATCGTTCTCGCCGGCGACCGACAACGATGCGGGATCGTCGACGTGGTCGAATGCGTGGTGATCATGCGAGCCGTGGTCGACCGGAGCGGCGCCCTGGCCCTGGCCGAGCGATCGTTCGTGATCGTGGTGTGGCTGCGCCGCGACGACGGAAGCGCCGTGGTGCCCTGCCTTCGCGCACAGCCAGCCCGGCGCCGCCAGCGCCTGGACAGGCACGGCGAGCACCAGCAGCCAAAGCACGAAGCTGCGCAGTCGGATCAAGGGTCGGGGTGTGGGGAAGCAGCCATCGAGAGATCGGGAATCTACGAGAAAGTTCAACCCCGATCAAGTCCTTCCCCAGGCGGCAGGGATGCGTCGACGCTTGACGATTCCGAGTACGGCAATCGGCCTTCGCCAATCACCTCATTGCGTCGCAGTGCAATCACCAGGCTCCTGGCGCGCTTCCCGAACCGCGATTTCCACGCCCCGGCCCCTAACCGATCCTCCGCTTGAGCAAGCGCATCAGCGATCCGACGAGCGGCAGCTTGGCATAGAGCTCGTCGGCCGCGTCCCAGTAGTCGCGGTGATAGAGAACGCGCCCGCGGCTGTCGAACCGCAAACGCGTGGCGCCGTGGATCGTTTGCACGGTACCGGGACGAAAGCGGCGAAAGCGGAATGTCATGTCCCAGACGATCACCGCGCCGCCAGCGTCCGCAACGGTCTCGGTGACGCGAAAGCTGCAATCGCCGAGCTGCTCGAACATGCGCCCGAAGATTGCACGTATGGCGGGCACACCGCGCACTTCGTTGAACGGATCGCGAAAATACGCGTTCGCCGCATAGACATCGTCAAGTCCGACGAGATCGGCATGGGTCATTCTGATGCGGACCGTTGGCACGCGCGCTCGGGCATCTCGGAGTGAATCGGGGCGACTGCGTGCGGCTCGTGCGGTCGCAGCATCCGGA
>JBGTMW010000082.1:0-3556 GCA_041743365.1 Gemmatimonadaceae bacterium | reverse complement strand
ATCGCTCCAGTCGGGCATCGCGCTGTTGTTCCCCCGTCGAGCGGGTTCCATCCGCCTGATCCGGTTCATCCGCTAAATCGCTCTTCCCATCGCTGTTGATCCTGGTGTTGATCCTGGTGTTCGCGTCTGGCATCGGAGGATCCGAACCCGGACGATCCGAAACCGCTTTCACAATGTCGCTGCCAGCCCACTAGTGTCGCTTTTCCGCCCCGGCCTTCCCGCCGGCGTGGGCCCAGAGTGCGCGTTCCACCATCACCGGGGTCCAGCTACCGCCGAGCTTCTCAGCCCGCGCGCGCAATGCGGCCGCGTATTTCGCGTAGAAGGCCAGGGTGAAAGTGACAACCCCGCTGCGCGGCACCTGGGCGGCGACCAAGTCATCGAAGAACGGATAGGTCCCGGGATACGCGGCCGCGGCGACTGCTGATGCAGTCGCGGGACCGACACCCGCCAGCTCCGACAGCCCGGAGATCGGCGCGGTCGGGTGCGGAGCCTTCGACAGTGCGGTGGCGCTCGTCACCGAGACCAGCCGCGGGTCGTTGCCGCGCACGAGCGCAAGATTGCGGGGGCGCCACACGCCTCTCGCCATCTTCCAGTGCGCGAGCTGGACGAGCTCGAAGTGAGTGACGTGCGGGAGCTGCCGCTCGGCGATGGCGGCAGGCAGCTCGTCGCGGTACCAGCGATCGAGCTCCGACAGCCGGGCCACGCCCTGGAGGGCCACGACATCGTCGTAGCTGTCCAGAGCCGCCTGCCAATCCGCGAGCTTGTCGGAGTTCCAGAGAGATGGCATCGTGGGCGAGCAAGAGTTTGGGTAGAGCGGATGAACGAAGTGGACGATATGCGGAGGACCCGGTGCCATCATGAAGGCCCTGTTCATCGGGAACAGCTTCACCGCGCGAAACAATGTTCCCGGACTCATCGCGGAGCTCGCTGAAGCCCGAGGCAAGTCGCTCGAGCATCGACTGATATCCGCCGGCGGCGCGTCGCTCCGGATGCACTGGAACAAGGGAGAGGCACGCAAGGCGATCGAGCACGCGCGCTACGACTGGGTGGTGCTCCAGGAACAGAGCACGCTCCCGGTCAAGAACGCGACTCGCATGCACGAGAACATCCGGCTGTTCGACGAAGTCATCAAGGCCTCGGGGGCGCGGACATCTCTCTACCTGACGTGGGCACGTCGCAACGCCCCCGAGGCGCAGAAGAGAATCACCGACGCCTACGTTTCGATCGGTGAGGAGCTCGATGCCCGGGTGATTCCGGTCGGGGTCGCATGGGAGAAGTGCATCGGCGGGGCCGGCTGCCCCACGCTGCACGACAAGGACATGAGCCACCCCACACTCGCAGGATCGTACCTCGCCGCCTGCGTCTTCCTGGCCGTCCTGTTTGGCGAGAGTCCCGTCGGCATCGCTACCGAGCTGAAGGGCGTTTCGCGGTCGGAGATCGAGCTGCTTCAGGCTACTGCCTGGTCGACCGCGCGAGCTCGCTAGAGAGCGAGCTCCCACGTCTGCGCATGCAGGTCACAGCCGAACCCGTGGTGCGGCTCCTCGTTCACGAGCTGGTAGCCCTCGGCCTCGTACAGCCGCCGGGCCGACACGAGTACGCTGTTCGTCCAGAGCGTGAGCGTGTGGTAGCCGGCCTCGCGCGCGAACCTCGTCACTTCCCGCACGAGCTGTCTCCCGATACCCAGCCCGCGCGCCGACGGCTCGACGTAGAGAAGTCGGAGCCTCGCTACGCCTTCGCGCTCGGGATGCCTCACGACGAACACCGATCCAACGATCTCCTCACCACGCTCGGCGATCCAGCATCGCTCGCGCTTCGGGTCGAGATCCCGGAGGAAGTCGGACACTATGCGCGCGATCAGCGCCTCGTACTCCTCGTTCCAACCGTATTCCCTCGAGTAGAGCACTGCCTGGCGATGCACGACCCACCCCATGTCACCCGGGCGATGCGAACGAAGCGTCCAGGCAGCCTCGGCTGGCGCCGTAGCTTCGTGCCGGGAGTCGATGTGAGGACCGGGTTGCATTGAGGTAGAGGCTGCGGGAGACTTCGTGCGATGCCTGCCATGCTTTCGCCGGAGCTACGGATCGAAAGATGGTGGCCAGGGTTATTCTTCGGAATAACCACCCCCCCCGTTTTCCTCCCGGATGTACTCACGAATCTCGTTCGCACTCGTCATCGCCGCGGCGGCGATCCTCTCTCCGCGTCCGGCTGAGTCCCAGCCCCACGCCGACTCCCTCGGCATCCTCGAGGCTGTCGTCGCGCAACTCGAGCTCGAGCGGGCCAGGGACGATTCCGCGCGCGCGGAGGCGTGCGGGCCGACCATGCCGCGCCTCTGCCTCCCGCGCGTGACGCCGGTATGGTATGTCCGGAGCGAGGCCGCAATGGCGCGCACGCTCGCCGGACTCATGGAACTGCCTGCCGAGGTCGAAGTGGCCGGCCAGCCGGAGCCCGCGTGTCCCTGGCCCTCCGATCTCGCGCCGCCCGGCGCGGGCCTTCGGACCGACATGGATCTCGCGCTCGTCAGCGCGAGCGTTGCGCATGTCACGTTCCGGCAGAGCTGTGACAACCCGCGAGGCTACATGCACGATCTTTACGTGCGCGAGTCCCGGTTCACGATTCGGCGCGAAGGGAAGTCGTGGTTGGTGGAGGAGGTGACCACCATCGTCTCCTGATGGACTGTCAATTGCTACGTCGGGGCCCCGGTTGGCAGCATCCACTCACGCGACTCATCGCGATAACGGACATACTCATGCAGATCTCACGAGCAGCATTCACCGCGACCATGGCGCTGGCCATCGTCGCCGCGGGCTGCGCGCCTCGCTCCTCCGATTCGACCGACACCGCCGGTGCGCGATCGTCCGCCGACACATCGCAACCTCGCGCGGCCGACTGCACGCCGCTCGAGACACGGGACAGGAACGCCGCTTCCCAGAACCCGTCATTCCCCGCGCAGACGCGTGCATGCGAGGTCAGGTCGAACGTCGCGTTCGAGGTGACCGTGCTCGCGCGGGGGCTCGCGAAGCCGTGGGCCGTCGAGCCGCTCCCCGGCGGCGACCTGCTCGTCACGGAGAAGCCCGGACGGATGCGCATCATCTCCGCCACGGGAGAGATGGGCCAGCCGATCACCGGCGTGCCAGCGGTGGATGCACGCGGACAGGGTGGGCTGCTCGACGTCGCGCTGAGTCCGGACTTCGGCAGCGACCGAACGATCTTCTGGAGCTTCTCCGAGCCGCGAGAGGGCGGCAACGGAACCAGTGTCGCTCGCGGAGTGCTGACCACGGATCGCCGCCGGCTGGACGCGGTCCGCGTGATCTTCCGCGCGATGCCGACCTACGATGGCAACCTGCACTACGGCTCGCGACTCGCGTTCGGCCCCGACGGCATGCTCTACGTAACGCTCGGCGAACGCTCGGACCTTGCGATACGGCCGCAGGCGCAGCAGATGAACAGCCACATGGGCAAGGTCATCAGGATCAATCCCGCCGATGGCTCGGCACCGTCGGACAATCCGTTCGTCGGTCAGTCCAATGCGCTCCCCGAGATCTGGAGCCTCGGCCAT
>JBGTMW010000081.1:0-4606 GCA_041743365.1 Gemmatimonadaceae bacterium | reverse complement strand
GCCAGGTGCGCCTCGATCCGGGCCGATTCCTCGACACCGACCGCCCCGTCCAGCCAGGCGTGGATCTCCCCTTCCTCAAGATGCCGCATGTCGTCCGCCCTCGCCTTGCTTCTGAATCGACTCGTATGCCTCGACCAGCCGCCGCCTCGCGCGGGACAGCGTCGTCCCAACGGAGCCCAGCGAAAGCCCGAGCGCCTCGGCTATCTCGTTGTAGTCCAGCCCCTCCTCGCGCATCAGCAGCGCGAGCCTGTCCCGCTCCGCAAGAGACTCGACCGCCCGTCGCGCCAGCGCAGCCTCGTGCGCCCGCTCCATGGTCGTCGGCTCCTGCTCCACCACCGACTCGCGCTCCTGCTCCCAGAGAAGCTGCAGGTGCCGGCGCCGTCGTGCGTCCTTCCGCGCCTCGTCGCGAACCAGATTCGTCGCCACGGCAAAGAGCCACGCCCTTTCGTTGACGATGGACTCCTGGCGCAGCGCCCGCACGAACGTCTCCTGCGCCACCTCCTCCGCCCAGTCACGATCGCCGAGCCGGCGCGTGAGGTAGCGAACGAGACAGGCGTGGTAGGTTCGGAAGAGGCGGTCTACGTCTGGCGGAGTCACCGATTCACCGGATCACCAGCGGAAGGTGTCTGCAACGAGTTGGAGCATCGATCTCCTGAAGTGAGACGTCGAACTGGAGGAAAGTTGCACACCGGCTGGACGCCCCGTGAGTCGCACCCTATTGTTTGCGTTCCGCCCCCATGGGCGAGGATTCCCAGCGTGCTCGAGCAACTTCAGGCCCCACGGCTCGACGAACTTCATCGGTCGCCCGTCGCCCGTGCACCCTGACGGGCGCAAGTCCAGTCCAATCCGTCACGGTGCATCAGTCGCCGGCCCGAGGTGAGCAGCGGTGGCCAACGTGGAATACACCTCACGAGAGCGATTGGCCGCGTCGATCGAGATCCACCTGCGCCAGGAGATCCCGCAGCGCACCCGCGGCGACGACCTCTCGGAATCGATCGACGCGGCGCTCCAGGACGAGTCCTGCCGCAATGAACGGGTCCTGGCGTACCTCCGACTCGCCGCATCCGCAGCGCTGACGCTGCTCCTGGTGGCCATCGCCGGCGTGGCCGGCCTCGCTGATCCCGGGCTCCGCACTCTCGCCGTCGTGCTGTGGACGATCGGCGCGTCAGTCGTCGCCGTAGCCTTGCGAAGGGGATGGTATCGACCGTGGATCAGGCGCGCCCTCCCGTCCGCGGATGCGGCGATGATCGTCGTCGCGTGCACCGCGCTCGTCACCTGGCCCGAGCCCTCCGGGGACTGGAACGCGGGGGCCGCGGCGGCCTCGGGCCTGGGGGCGCTCCTCGCGGTATCGGGGGCACTGCGCCTCACCCGGACCGGTGTCTATTACGCCACGGGACTCGGGACGCTCACCATCCTCGCCGTGTTCGCGATCCTTCGCCTCCCCTTCACCGCCGGCGCTCTGGCCGTCGTCCCGGTGCTGGTCGCCGGCGCCCTGGGCCTGGCCGTAACACGACAGGCGCGCCGCCTGATCATGACCGAAGTCGGACAGTCTGCGATGCGTCGCCTCTACGGCGAGGCCAGGGAAGTGATCGACGCCCGCGAGGAAGTGCTGCGGATAGTCGCGCACGACCTCCGCAACCCGCTCAGCACGGTTGCGATGACGACGACGCTGTTGCTCGACGTCCCTTCGACTGATGAGCAGCGGCGCCAGCGGCTTACCGTCATCCAGCGCGCGGGCCAGCGGATGAACCGGCTGATCAACGACCTCCTGAGCGTGTCGATCATCGAAGCGGGCCGTCTTGCCGTGGATCCACGCCCCACCCCGGTCTCCGCGCTACTGGACGATGCCGCGGAAATGCTCCGCCCGATCGCGGCGGACAAGCTGGTTCGCCTCGAGATCTCGGCGGCCGATTCGCTCCCTCCCGTCATGGCCGACTCGACGCGCATCCTCCAGGTTCTCTCGAACCTCGCCGGGAACGCGATCAAGTTCACGCCCAAGGGGGGACTGATCACCATCTCCGCATCGCTGGAGGGATCGAAAGTCCGCTTCGACGTCGCGGATACCGGGCCGGGAATTGCCCCGGATCAGATGGCCAACATCTTCGGCCGCTTCTGGCAGGCGAACCGCGCGGACGCGCGCGGGATCGGGCTGGGCCTCTCGATCGCGAAGGGGATCGTCGAGGCGCATGGCGAGCAACTGCGCGTAGCCAGCACGCTCGGGCTCGGGAGCACCTTCTCCTTCGTTCTCACCGCGGCGCCGGGCAGTGACCGCGCCGAGAGATGAATCAACCCACGCCACGCGCCGCAAACCGCCGGCGGCGAGACGTGACGTGGGCCTCTGATGTGAGCTGCTACCGGAAGCAGTGCGTCAGCGGATCAATTGCTCCACCTCGGCCGCCTTGCACTTGTTCTCGTGGCCCGGGTACGAGTGGTTGCAGTGAATGCAGTGTTCGCCGAACCCGCTCCGCTTCCACACCAGGTAGTAGACCGCGCGCTGCAGCGACTTGATTCGTTCCTCGAGCTGCTTGATGTCGGAGCTGCCAGCGTCCATGTCTTCAGCCTCATCGTTGAGTTCGTTCGCGCTTGTTCGGCGCGGGGTACGGTGAAGTTAGAGCCGGCGTGCGCATGCGCAACCGGCTCGGCGTTCTACTTCCCGTGACTTTCGCGCTGGTCGGAGCTCGTTCGCGGCGTGCCCCCCTCGCCGCCGTAGCTGCCCTTGTGCTCCTTGTGCCGCTCCATGGGCTCCGATGCCGTCCGTTCCTCATCGCCCGACCCTGCGCGACCTGTCTTCTTGCTGGTCAGGGCGCTCTTGTCGCTGGCGCTTCGTCCCTCGGCGGCGTGCATTCCCTCGGCTGCCTCGCTGCCCGCGCCGGTAGACTTGCTGCCAGCCGAAGTGCGCCCCTCGTCGTCCTCGAGGATCGAGCCCTCGAGACCGGTGTCGTCGGTGTTCGAGCTGGGCTTCGCCCCGCCCTTCCCGGCACCTTCCCTGAACTCCTCGCGCTGCTCCCCGCCCTTTCCGCTCTGATCCGCCACTGGTAGGTCCTCCGCTTCCGAGATCCTGACGTCGCCACACCGGAATGGCTGGCTCGAAGGCGCCGCTTACTCGACGGCACGCCTGCGCGTCCTTGAAGAAAGCACGCCATATGCCACGCTCCGCCGCCCACCCCCGGCGTGGCTTTCGTCATCCCCGCTCGATGATCTCGAACAACACGCCCAGCCGGCCGGACCGCGCACTACCTGTACCTCCATGAGTCAATCGCAGCCAGCGGTTGCCAACGATGGCGGTGCGCTTTCGCGCGATCTCTCGGAATTCCTGGTCGAGCTGTCGATCGCCATGCACAAGACGGCGATCTACCCCGCGGGGCATCCGCTTCTCGACACGGCCGTCGCTGGCGTGGAGCGCAGGCTCACGGCTCTCCTGCGCGAACGCTCCACGCTCTCGGTGGGAGTGGCGCGCCGCCAGCTGGTCATCGAGGGCGTAGCGACGGATCCGGATCACCCTCTCCTTCGCGAGCTCGCGCAGCGGTTCCACCGGCACCACCTCGGAGCTCTTCGCTTCAGCAACGGCGTCACGGCGAAGGAGGTCGCGGATGTACTCGTCACCGTGGCGGCACCGGTGGACACCGCGCACGGCGGCACACCGGTGGGGCTCGGACCGCCGGAAGGTCTCGTGAAGTGGCCTCACATCCGGCTCTTCCCCCTCACCTACGAGCAGCTTCAGCTTCTCGAGGGCGAGGAGGACAAGCAGGGCGAAGGCACGGGAGGAAGCCGCGGGGCGCAGCTCTGGATAGGCCTCGCGAGGGCGGCACTCATGGCGGAGAACAACGACGGAAGGTCCTCGTCGACCGATGACTCCGCGAACGATCCCGAATCCGTCGCAAGGGCGATCGATGAACACCAGAGCGACGAGGCCTACGATCAGGTCATCGTCGGCTACCTCCTCCAGATCGCGGAGGAGCTGAAGGGGACGGGGAGCGGCGACGCGCCGGCTCTTCAGTCGCGGGTTTCGCGCATGGTCGCCTCGCTCGATCCCCGCACCCTGCGCCGTCTTCTCGCCATGGGCGGCAACGTCGCCCAGCGAAATCGCTTCGTCTCCGACGCAGCTCGGGGAATGCGGCCGAGCGCCGTCATTGATCTCGTGCGGGCGGCCGCCGAGAGCTCGAACCAGACAATCTCGCACTCCCTGCTTCGCATGTTCAACAAGCTGGCCGTGCACGCGGAACAGAACACCGGGGCCATTCGCGTCGAAGCGGAGTCGGCGCTGAGGGACAACGTCGAGCGCCTGATCGGTAACTGGGGACTTGATGACCCGAATCCCGACCAGTACACCGAAGCGCTCGACGGAATGGCGCGGTCGTCACCGAATGCCGACGCAACGGACGAGGGCGGCCACGTGGAGGCCGAGCGGGTGGTGCAGATGAGCCTCGAGACCGGGTCGGTGGGAGAGATCGTCTGGCGCGCCGTGGACGAGCTCTCGGCGGGCGGACGGATCGCGGAGCTTCTGGATCTGGTCGAGCGCGCGCCGGATGAGCGGAGCGCGAAGGCGATCCGTCTGCGCACGGCGACGCAGGAGAATCTCCGCCGCGCGCTGGCCGCCACGACGCTC
>JBGTMW010000080.1:0-4327 GCA_041743365.1 Gemmatimonadaceae bacterium | reverse complement strand
GGCGCCGGCGAGCAGGCGGAGGAGGGGCGCGCCCTGCTCGCGCGGGCCCTGCGGCCATTCATCCTCCGGCGCACAAAACAGCAGGTCGCCAAGGACCTGCCCGAGCGACTGGAGCAGACGATCTACGTCGAGCTCGAGGAGCAGGAGCGCGCGCAGTACGACGAGCTGCGCGATCACTATCGCGCTTCGCTGCTCCAGAGGGTCGAGCGCGATGGCATGAACAGCTCGCGGATGCACATTCTCGAGGCGCTTCTCCGGCTGCGCCAGGCGGCCTGCCACCCCGGTCTCATCGATCGGGAGCGCACGAGCGAGACGAGCAGCAAGCTCGACGTCCTGGTGCCGCGGCTCGTCGAGCTGGCGGACGAGGATCACAAGACCCTCGTATTCTCCCAGTTCACATCGTTCCTGGCGATTCTTCGCGCGCGGCTCGAGGCGGAGGGGCTTCCCTACGTCTATCTGGACGGCAACACGAGAGACCGCGAGGCGCCGGTCGCGCAGTTCCAGAGCGATCCGGACTGCCGGACCTTCCTGATCAGCCTCAAGGCGGGGGGACTCGGCCTGAACCTGACGGCCGCCGAGTACGTCTTCCTGCTCGATCCCTGGTGGAACCCGGCGGTCGAGGCCCAGGCCATCGATCGGGCGCACCGGATCGGCCAGACCCGCCGGGTGTTCGCCGCGCGGCTAATCGCACGTGACACGGTGGAGGAGAAGGTGCTCGACCTCCAGCAGAGCAAGCGCGAGCTGGCCGAGGCGATCATCACGGGGGACAATGCCTCGGTCGGGAGCCTCCGCCGGGAAGACCTGGAGGCGCTGCTGTCGTGAGCCGGTCTGACGTGGTCGGAGTCGAGCAGCGAGCGAATCGCCGTGGCGCGTCCCCCATGGCGAGGTCGGCGTTCATGCCGCGCCAAAAGGACAGTGAGCGTTGCACCAGGCCGCAGCAGCATATACTATATAGTCTATTCACTCACGGAGCGCCCGATGCACGAAGCAAAGCTCTTCATGAACGGCCAGAGCCAGGCCGTCCGCCTTCCCAAGGCGTTCCGCTTCGAAGGCGACGCGGTGTACATCAAGCGACAGGGACGGGGAGTCCTGCTGCTGCCGAAGAGCCTGGACCCATGGGATCTCGCGCTCGAAAGCCTGTCGGAGTTTTCCGACGACCTGGTCCTCGAGCGAGAGCAGGGGGAGCACCAGGTCCGCCCTGCCCTGGCTCCTCGCGAGGCAGAGCCTCGGAGGCCCGCTCGGACGAAGCGCCAACGGTAGGCCCTTTCAGGTCGCTCCATGATTCACCTCGATACCAACATCTGCATCTACATCATCAACGAGCGATCGAAGGCCGCGCTTCAGGCACTTCGCGCCCGCGGTGGAAGCGACGTCGCGCTCTCGGCTATCGCGCTCGCCGAGCTCGAGCACGGCGTCGCGAAGAGTGCGGCTGCCGAACGCAATCGTGTCGCCCTGCGACATTTCCTCGCCCCCTTCGAGATCGTGCCGTTCGACGACACGGCCGCGCAGCACTATGGCGACATCCGGGCGGGCCTCGAGCAACGGGGAACGCCCATCGGAGCGATCGATCTGTTCATCGCGGCGCACGCGCGCAGCGCCGGTGCGACGCTGGTCACGAACAACGTCAGGGAGTTCAAGCGGGTGCCGGACCTCGCGGTCGAAAACTGGACGAGGTAGCGATGCGGGTTCTCGATCTTGTTGAGGACGTGCCACGCGATCAGCATCCCCATTACGACCGTCTTTCCTGCCAGATGCTCACCCGCTCCCGCTTCTGGTGACGAGACGGTCTCCTCGGGCCTTGCCGCAGGCCCGCTCGCACCATCAGCCCTTCCGTCTACGTAAACCCGCCCGCACATCTACGCCGTTCGACGCATCCTGCACGCCGCCTCCCCGACGCAAACTGTCCCTTGAACGGCGGGCCCAGCCTCCGTGTCAGCCGGATTACGGAAGCCGCCCGCTCCACGAGGGTCAGAATGACGACCGACGCACGCCCCCGCTTCGTCGACGAGATGGTCGACTGGCTGAATCGGAAGCTCGCGCCGCCAGGTGTGAGGATCGAGGCCGAAACGCCGCTCTTCCGTCAGGGTGTACTCGCCTCGATCCGGATCCTCGACCTCATCGCCTGGACTGAGCGCGCCATCGGGCGCACCATCACCGACCGGGAAATCCGCATGGAAAACTTCCAGACCGTCAGTCGCATTGCCGATGTGTTCGTCGAGGAGAGCCATGGAACGCGCTGACGAAATCGAGCGACCTGCCCACCGCTCCGGCAGGACCGACTCGGCACTTGGGGTGAGCCGGCGCTCCTCCTTTGCCTCGGCACCGGCGGACCGGCTCTACGTTCGGCACGCAGCGGCGGCCGATCGGGACTCGTGGTCGGTCGAGCGAGACATACCCTGGGCTGCGGTCGATCGGGCGAAGGCCCTCGCGAACGGGGAGATCCTGGGCCAGGTCCGGAACGCCGCCATCGTCGAATCGTACCACCCGCTGCACGTCGCCAAGCTGCTGAGGCTCGCGGGTGACGACATCGACGCGAGGGCGATGCTGTCCATCGAGCTGTACGACGGGTTCAGGCACTTCCATGCGCTGCGAACCTATCTCGACCTCGTCGGCTTCCAGCCCGCGGTGAGTGATGCGGACCTCCTCACGGCCAGGATCGCGTCCATCGCGGACGAGCCGCGCCCCGGCGAGCTGATCGAGCGGTTGGTCTCGTTCATGATGTCCGAGCACTTCGCCTCGTACTTCTTTCGGCGGCTGGGAGAGCGTTCGACCGAGCCGGTGCTCGCCGAGATGGTGGGCTTCATTGCGGCAGACGACGCTCGACACGCCCAATGCGCTTCGGACCTCATCGCCCGGTACATAGCCCGTGACCGCGGCATCATACCGCGGGTTCTCGATGCCGCCGCCCGATTCCATCCCTTCGGAGAGAACTATCTCCGGATCGTGTCTCCCACCCAGCCCGGCGACGAGGTCGCGATCCGTACGTTCGTGGCGCGAGTGGAGCAGCTGTGTCACGTGAGGCTGGTCGATCACATCAAGGCGTCCCTCTGATCGCCAGCCGCCCGCTTGCTACATCGGCGCCCGCGCTCCGCATCCGCCTCCGGCGCTCTGCCACCGCGCCCGCGATCTACATTGGCGCCCGCGTACCCGTGCCGTAGTACAGGCTGTTGAACAGGAGCTTGAAGGTCCCGTGAGGCTGCGCGCGCTGGAGAATCTCCGGCGCGAAGAGCACCACCCTGCCCCTGCCGACATGCGCCTCGACCACCGCGACGCCCCCCTCGAGCGCTGACTGCCCCCACGCCCACCCGCTGACCAGAGGGGCCGGCGAGTCATACCAGGCCACACGTCGCACCCCGCGCGCTGACGCCCCCGGTGACAGCCACCACACCGGGCTCTCATCGAAGAAGGCGTTCGTGCGCTCCGACATCCCATGCGCGACAGGGCTGGTGACATCCACGCGCATGTCGAGCAGCGAGCCGGGCACGAAGTACCTGCTCGACGGGAGTGGCGTGGTGGTGCGCTCACCACTCGCGGTCTTCTCGACGAGGTGGTTACCGAGACCGAGGTCGAGATGCGCAGCGAGATTGGTGGCCGAGCTTCCGATCGCGATGATGGTTCCTCCCTGCTCGAGGAAGGCCCTGAGCGCCGGGATCGTCCTCTCCGCGGAAACAGTCCCCACTCGCGCTGCCCACTCGGCTGGCACCGGCGCGGCCTCCGCCTGCCCGCCGGGTCCGGCACCGCGACCACCACCGCCTCCTCCCGCGTCTCCGCCCGAGGCCGCCGGAATCGCCCCGTCCACGAAGACGAGAGCGTCGTACCGACTCCTGAGGTTGCCGGCGTCCAGCATCGGCGGATAGGTGACTTCGTATGGAAACTCGAACTGCTCGAGTATCCATCGCGTCCAGCCGGAGGGCATCGAACCGCCGTATCTGTCCCAGAGCCCGACGCGGACAGGCTTCAGGCGAATAGCCTCTCGCGCGGCCGGCTTTGCCGGCACGGCCTCGAAGCTGATGCCGAGCTCCCGCGCGGCACGATCCAGCAGCGCGCGCGTCTGCGGACGGGCCGCGACAAAGAACGAGCCGGTCGGGTACGTCGTAGCTGCGGGGGTCGTCGCGGCACTTCGTCCAGACATTGACGCGAGCACCGATCCGCGCGGCGCCGCGGCGGGGCCGAGCATCCACGACACTTCGTGCCCGGCACCGAGAAGCCTGTTGATCGCGGTGAACGCATTGTTCGGCTCGTGCCTGAAGACGTATCCCGCCGGCGCGGCGCGGCCGGGCACGGTAGTGGTGATCACGCGTCCCGCGGGCGGCGCGATGTTCCAGTC
>JBGTMW010000079.1:0-4241 GCA_041743365.1 Gemmatimonadaceae bacterium | reverse complement strand
GCGCGCCGCGCAGTCCGGCCGGGTCGCCTTCACCAACGGCGTCTTCGACCTGCTGCACCCCGGCCACGTCGACGTATTAGCGGCCGCGCGAGCCCAGGGCGACGTTCTGATAGTCGGGCTGAACAGCGACGAATCGGTGCGCCGCCTGAAGGGCCCGCAACGCCCGGTTCGGAGCGAGCACGAGCGTGCGTACGTGCTCGCCGCGCTCGAGTCGGTGGATGCAGTGGTCGTCTTCGACCAGGATACGCCCCTCGATCTCGTGCGAGAGCTGCGCCCCTCGGTGATCGTGAAGGGGGGTGATTATTCTCCGGACGCGGTCGTCGGCGCATCCGAGGTTCGAGCGCTTGGAGGAGATGTGGTCATAGTGCCCCTCACGCCCGGACAGTCCACCACCGCAATCATCGAGAAGCTCCGCACTCATGCCTGACGCACGCCGCCACGACCGCGCCGCCGACGCACTTCGCCCCATAACGTTCGAGCGCGCCGTCGCATCGTATGCAGAAGGATCCTGCCTCATTTCATTCGGAGAGACGAAGGTGCTGTGCGCCGTCTCGGTGGAGCAGGGCGTCCCGGGCTGGAGGAAGGGGCGCGGCGAGGGTTGGCTCACGGCCGAATACGCCATGCTGCCGCGCGCCACGCGGACTCGCACATCTCGCGAGCGCGCGCAGCTGGGTGGGCGCACCCAGGAGATCCAGCGCTTGATCGGGCGCAGTGTGCGCGCCATGCTCACCGACTTCCGCTTCGGCGAGCACACCGTCAAGATCGACTGCGATGTGATCCAGGCGGACGGCGGCACTCGCACTGCGGCGATAACGGGTGCGGCGGTCGCCGTCGTCGACGCGTTCGACTGGATGGTGGGACAGGGGCTCATAGCCAGGACGCCGGTGCGCCAGCGCGTTGCCGCTGTGAGCGTCGGCATCGTGGCGGGCGAGCCGCGGCTCGATCTGGATTACGATGAGGATGTCGGCGCTGGCGTCGACATGAACGTCGTGCTGAGCGAGGACGGACGAATCGTCGAGGTGCAGGGAACCGCTGAGCACGGGACCTTCAGCCGCGCCGAGCTCGACCGGCTGATGGATCTCGCGATGTCTGGAATCGTGACCCTGGATGCCGCACAGCGCGCCGCGCTGGCGGATCCCCTCGCAGTCAGGTGATGATCCTCCTCGCCACGCGAAGCGCCGGAAAGCTGCGGGAGCTGCACGGCATGCTCGCCCATGCCGGAATCGCGGCCATCAATCTGGCCGGAGCTGGAATCGAGGAGTCCAGCGACGAGGACTCGCTCGAGGCCTTCGAGACGTTCGAGGAGAACTCCCTCGCGAAGGCACGGTACTTCGTGCGGTTGACCGGACTGCCGACGCTGGCCGACGATTCCGGGCTCGAGGTATTCGCACTCGGTGGGAGGCCCGGCGTTCGCAGCAAGCGGTATTCGGGCCGAGCCGACCTGCGCGGGCGGGCGCTCGATGATGCGAACAACGCCATGCTCCAGCGGGAGCTTGCCGGTCACTCCGATCGGAATGCCCGATACGTATGCGCGGCGGCGCTGGTGATGCCTGATTCGGGAGAGGTGGTTCGGCGTGGAGAGACCGCGGGCCGGATCCTGACCGAACCGCGTGGCGAGGGCGGGTTCGGCTACGATCCCTACTTCGAATCCGCGGAGCTGGGCCAGACGTTCGGCGAGCTCGCACCGGAGGAGAAGGAGCGAATCAGCCACAGGGGGCGGGCCGTTCGCGCTCTGCTCGATGCTTCGCCCGACCTCCGTGGTGACCTGCGAGCGGTTGACCCTGCGACCACGGACCGCTAGGTTAGCACCGCAGCGGGGCGTAGCGTAGCCTGGTATCGCGCCTGCTTTGGGAGCAGGAGGTCCCCGGTTCAAATCCGGGCGCCCCGACCTTGCAGGTGGGTCCCCGCGTGGGAGTGTTGATCCGGCTCCGTCGATGAAGCGCCAGTAGCTCAGTTGGATAGAGCAACAGCCTTCTAAGCTGTGGGTCGGGGGTTCGATTCCCTCCTGGCGCGTGCACGTTTGAAGGTCGAGCGCCGTTAGCTCAATTGGCAGAGCAAATGACTCTTAATGTCCGGAGTCGTTGCCCGCCGGAGCTGACGGCGCTTCGTCTTTTGCACGACATCCCTTAGTCTTCACACAACTTACGCCCTCACACTTGCTCAATTGTCCACAAAGGTCCACCTCGGTATTAGAGTCTATTACGACAGTCTAATGGACTTCCGGTAGACACGTAGTAGACACGGAGACCGATACCCCTCGCCGGAGATCGCGAATGGCTGAAGCTGAGAAGACGCCTGCGCAAAGCGACACCGCCAAGGCGCCTGCGACAAGCGATGCAGCGCCGAAGCCAGACCCCCGTCGGATGCCGACCGGGAACACCGGCACGAAGGGCGACACGCTCCCGATCACCACGAAGGACGCCACGGGCAACTGCTGATCGGGATGTTGAACCCGCAGGGAGCGCACACGTACTCCCCGTACACGGCAGGGGTGCGCGACTGGAACACCCGACTCCGGAACGGCACGGCGATGTACCGAAGTGGTGTGGCGAGTGGGGCGGTTGGTGCTTCACTGAACGTGTCGGGCCAGCCAGCAGAGGGGCAGCGGTGCGGGGTGCACGGCGCGTCGGATTGCAAGATATGTGATCCGGCGTAGCTCAAACGAAGGGAGGAAGAAATGAGGCGGTCTTTGATTCTGTGCCTGGTGCTCGCAGCGGCAGCAGCCTGTTCCGATGGAACGGGGCCGGGGGGCGTGCCGCGAGTCGTCGGCGCGTGGTGCTCCGCGACGCAGGTGACGACCGTCAGCAAGTCGGGAAGTACGTGGAGCGTGCAGTTGTTCGCGAACCAGACTGAGCAGCGGGACGTACCGAGATCGGACGGCGTGCTCGTGAGACAGGAAGTTCGGTCCTGCATGTCGAGGGAGTGCCAGATCAGCGGCGCACCGGCGACGTGGACGGCGGACGATGCGGTCGCACACTGCCGTCAGGGCTGAGAGGCGGTAAGAGAAGTCGGTACGCGCATGGGCGCGTTGAAAGGCGTGGGAAAACCCGGCGAGGAGCACGCCGCCGACGAAGTGAAAGCGCACCCGCCGGATGTCCGAGCCCGTGCGGCGGTCGAAGCACCCGCCGACGGCGATCATGGGGAATCCCGGCACGTTCTGGCGCAGAGCCGTGAAGCCGCTCCGGCGGTGACGCACGAAAAGATCTGGGCTTCCCAGAAAGAGTATTCGATCGAGCTGACGAAGCACGCTCGCCAGATCGGCTTCGCCGGATTCGCGGTCGCTTGGCTGTTCCGCGATCCGTCGAGCGGGGCGATGTCGCTGCCTGTCCTCTCGGCGCTCGGCTCCCTCTCCGGCTTCTTCGTGTTGGACCTGCTCCAGTATCTCGTCGGGGCCGTCCTGTTGCGCCTGTGGATTCACGGCGAGGAAAGAAAACGGATAGACGCAAACCAGCCGATCAGCGAGGGCGACTACAGCCCTCCGAAATGGCTCGACGTACCGGCGTTTGCGCTGTGGTGCATAAAACTCGGCCTCTTAATCCTCGGCTTCGGGTTCCTCGGCTTCGAAGTCCTCCAGCAGGTCAGCGCAGCGTCCTGAATGCTGCTCCCCGGTATAGCAGTTATGACATTCTAATGATTATGTAACAGTTGCAGTTAGGGCATGTTGGGCGGGCTTGCGATTTGTAGAACATGTGGTATTTTGCTAGGACGAGCGAGGCTCTGTCGGGGCTTCTGTGGGCATCGATGAGGACGAAGCGGTTACGAGCCGGGCAGGCTCGGGTAGCAGAAAATCCGAACGGCCAGCACCACTACTGAGGCAGGCTTTCCACGCGGGTTACTGAGTACGGCGCTCCGAGAATCGGGGCGTTTCTCAGGACCCGCTTTTTTTTCATCTCGGAGGTCACACCAAATGCCAGCAGCGGCAATGCAGGACAGCATCATCCCCGACGTCGCAGGGTCCGTCACGGTCGCCCGCGCCGCCGTGTTATGGTCCGTCTCGGAATGGACAGTCAGGAGACGGATCGAGCTTGGGCTCATCCGTGCGTTCCGGCCCGTGAAGGGTAGCCCGTGGCGAATCCCGCTGTCGGAGATCACGGCCGCGGTCGTCTGGAACGACGTGCCAGCGCAGGAGGACCGATGAGCACCACGTTCAATCGCGCGAACGACGGTGATGCCGTCGCCCTCCACAGCAGCGCGACGTACGCCGAGCACCGAGCCTACGTCCTGACAGTCCTGTCCGGGGC
>JBGTMW010000078.1:0-6716 GCA_041743365.1 Gemmatimonadaceae bacterium | reverse complement strand
GCAGCATTGGCTACCGCGTCACGAGCGCGACCTGGAACATCACTCGCCAGGGTCCCTCGCCGGCCACGCCCCCGGACACGCTCTTCTACGTAGACACGATCGTCGTCCCTGTCGACTTCCCGCCGAACAGTTCGTTCACCCTGACGCCGTTCGGTACCGACAACATCGGTCAGCCCGGCGCGGGTCCGAGCGTGGTCGTGACCGTCCTCGCCCCCGGCGCGGACATTCAGGGACCGCTCGTCTACCAGACACTCCCCACGCGCGTCGAGTCGGATGATTCCGTCCTGGTGCGCGCCATCGATCCGAGTGGTGTCGCCGAAATCGGCTACATCATGACGTCCGAGGCCACCGGCGTGGAGATCCAGAGAAGGACCATTCCGGTCTCCACGGCCTACACCGATGCCCAGGCGATGCTGCCGATCACCGTGCCGGTGGCGTACGTCGGACAGAAGATCGTGATCACTTCCTTCGCGGTGGATGCGTCCGGCAACATCGGCTACTCGGTGCCGACCGGCGTCTCGACACCGCAGCTCACCGCGGCGTCCGCCAAGCCGGACACGGCACTCGTCGTCTACGGCCGCACGTTCTCGCTGCCGAGTGGTGGGCTCGCCGCCGATATCGCGGTCGATACCCTGCGCGGCGTCGCATTCCTCTCGAACCTGACCTTCGACCGCCTCGAGATGTGGCAGGGCGCCACGGCGACCTTTGCGCCGAGGACGATCGCCGTCGGCTCCGATCCATGGGGCATGGTCATCGACAACAGCAATGACACGCTGCTCGTCGCGAACTCCGGCGGGACGAACATCAGCCGCGTGTTCATCGGTTCGAGCGATGTCACCCAGGTCGCCGAAGTCGCGTCGCGCCGCATCAAGACGCCGAACACGCTGATCTTCGATGTCTCCGTCCTCGTCAGCGCAGGCGTCACGCGATACGCGATCACGGCGTACGACTACTCCGACCGCCCGCAATTCGTGGCGCAGTCGGTGACCGACGAGATCTACTTCTCCACCAAGCCTACCCAGGAAGCACCGGACGGAACGATCCGTCATTACGACCCGGCACTCCCCGATGTGCGCATCGTCTGGCAGTACGGCACGCGCGGCGGCCGGGACAACGTGGCCGTGCTCAACGCCGACTCGGTATTCGCGCTCGTCGCACCCGTCCCGACGGTGCCCGACCGGATCGTGATCTGCGACCACCCCTACGGCTCGACGGCCGCTTCGCTCTGCTTCGAGAGCGATGTCCTCGCGGACGCGATCTCCGCCGCGCAGGCGTACGGCTCCGATGTGGTGGGCGTCTCGAACCTCGAGGTCAGGTCGCTCGGTCTCACCGACACGACCTTCGTCGCCACCGGTGGCGACCGCCGCTGGGTGGCCTTCGGTGAAGGCAACAGCGCTGGCGCGGGTCGCATCATGATGGCCAGCGATCCGGGCGACTTCTTCTCGCCAGGCGTCTCCGTGCGCGACCTCACGAACAACGCGGCCGAGAAGGTCTACGGTATCGCGATCAACAGCAACAGCACGGGAATCGCGTCGCACGGGTTCGAGTCGTACTTCTCGGACATCGAGGCGCCCTTCCACCTCCGCCTGCAGGGCAAGTTCAACACCTTCGATGTCGGCGCCGGCATCGCCTACCATCCGAGCAACAGTGGCGATTCCCCATCGCTCGATGACCCGACACGCGTCGTGTTCGTGGCCTCGGCCGACGGCACAATCGACATTGTGGACTCGTTCCACTACACTGCACGAGGCAAGCTGCCGGTGCGCGCAAACCTCTATGGTCCGATCCGCGTCACCAACCGCTTCGCCAGCGATGACCCGGAGGTCATCCTGAAGCTGTTCGGGTTGACCACCGAAGGCCTGATCGTGATCGACATTCGCGCGAGCGACATCAAGCCGCTGTCGACACCATGACCAACGCGGGCGGCTGAGCCGCATTCGCATCACCGCACGTCCGCGAGCCCGGCCCAGATGCCGGGCTCGCGCCGTAGGAGGGGGATGCTTCGCTTCGTCACGGCAGGTGAGTCGCATGGGCCGGCGCTCGTCAGCATCCTGGAAGGGATGCCGGCCGGAGTGCCGCTCCTTGCCGAGCACGTCGATGCCCAGCTCGCGCGCCGGCAGCAAGGCTACGGCCGCGGCCGCCGCATGCAGATCGAGCAGGACACGATCGAGTTCCTGAGCGGAGTACGCGCCGGAGAGACCATCGGATCGCCGATAGCCATGCTCATCCGCAATCGCGACTGGAAGAACTGGCAGGAGATCATGGATCCCGCGCCCCGCGACACGGATCCTGCCCCGCGGAAGCGCGTGGTCACGCGCCCCCGCCCGGGCCATGCCGACCTCACGGGCATGCTCAAGTACGATCGCGCCGATGCGCGCGACATTCTCGAGCGAGCCTCCGCTCGCGAAACCACGGCGCGCGTCGCCGCCGGCGCCGTATGCAGGCGACTCCTCGAGGACATCGGAATTCGCATCGCCAGCCACGTCGTACACCTCGGCGGAGTCGATGCGCGCCGGCCCGACGCTCTCCCCGCGGACCTCAATGCGGCGGTCGATGCCTCACCGCTGCGCACCCTCGACGCCGACGCCGAGCGCGAGATGATCGCGCGGATCGACGAGGCCAGGCGCAGCGGGAACACGCTCGGTGGTATATGCGAAGTGATCTGCGATGGCGTTCCGGTCGGCCTCGGGTCGCATATTGCATGGGATCGAAAGCTCGATGGGCGACTCGCCGCGGCCCTCATGTCCATTCCTGCGGTGAAGGGCGTGGACATCGGCCTGGGATTCGAGGCCGCTCGCCGTCCCGGATCCGAGGTTCACGACGAGATCGACCTGGCTCCAGGTCGCGTGGCCACCGGGCACGTCAGGCGGCGTACTAACCGCGCCGGCGGGCTCGAGGGCGGGATCACCACCGGCGAGCCGCTCGTCCTCCGCGTAGCGATGAAGCCGATCAGCACCTTGATGCGCCCGCTCGAAACCATAGATGTGAACACGCGTACTCCCGCCCAGGCCGTGGCAGAGCGAAGCGACATCACCGCCGTACCGGCAATGGGTGTCATTGCCGAAGCCATGGTCGCCTTCATCGTCGCACAGGCCACCCTGGAGAAATTCGGGGGCGACTCGTTCGCGGAGCTCAAGCGCAACCATGACGGCTATCTCGCTCGCCTATCCGAGCGTCTCGGGGACTGACAACATGGCTTCCCACCTCATCCTGGTCGGCATTTCCGGCTCTGGCAAATCAACGGTCGGCACGCTGGTCGCCGAGCGCCTCGGGAGGGTGTTCATGGATCTCGACCGCGAGATCGAGCGCCGCGAGCAGGCAACGGTGAGCGAGCTCTTCGCCGAGAAGGGCGAGCCCTACTTCCGTACCAAGGAGCGCGAGCTCACCGAGGAGCTGAGCCGCGCGGGGAACATGGTCCTCGCTCCGGGCGGCGGCTGGATCACCAATACCGACGTCGTGGCACTCCTCCGGCCTCCCGGGCGTATCATCTATCTCAAGGTGAAGCCCGAAACAGCGATGGCCCGGATTGGCCAGGAACGGAGCACGCGTCCGCTGCTGATGCGCCCGGACCCGCTGGGTGAGCTCAAGCGGATGCTCATGCAGCGGGAGCCGATGTTCACCGCCGCCGACCACGTCATCGATACGGAAAAGATGACGCCACAACAGGTTGTGGAGCAGGTCGTGAAGCTCGCCGGCGCACCCGGCCGCCGTTGAGGCGTTG
Organism: Gemmatimonadaceae bacterium; assembly: GCA_041743365.1. Classification (GTDB taxonomy): domain Bacteria; phylum Gemmatimonadota; class Gemmatimonadetes; order Gemmatimonadales; family Gemmatimonadaceae; genus JANPKQ01. The sequence goes on along the minus strand of JBGTMW010000078.1, from coordinate 2,995 downwards.
CGGCTGCAGGTCGCCGCACACATCTTCCCGCACGTTCGAGCCCGGAATCGGGCCGGGACACCGCGGGTCAGGACACTTCGCTGCGCACAGGGGTACGACCTGCGTTGGAATGGTGCTGGTCGCGACCTCCATCATCCTGATAATGTGCAGGACGCAGCACCCCATCTCTCGTCGCTGGAACAGCTTATCATGACATTTCGCGTCCTTGGCCCGCATGAGCGGGGACGGTTCGCCCCGGAGGCATGGGGGCACTTGCTTTCGCTCAACGGCTCCGGAGTCCTGAATGCCGCTGAGCTCGAACATCTCATCGAGCGCGCCATGTCCCAGATCGACGGTCGCATAGCGCTCGATGACCTACGCTCTCTTATGGAAGGCGCCGGGTTCGATGAGGACGGCGGTTCCGAACATCCTACCGTCCACTGACTCAATGGCCACCGTAAGGAAGACCAGAGCGAGAAAGCCCTCCACCGCCAAGAAATCAGCGAAGACCTCGCGGAAGCGACCGGCAGTCGCCGCCGCGCGAACGCGCGGATCGAAGCGCCCCGTCGCTGACGGCGATGGCTCGGACGACGGCGCCGCGCCGGTCGGCGGACGATCGCTCGTCATCGTCGAGTCACCCGCCAAGGCAAAGACCATAGGGAAGTACCTCGGTCGCGCGTACCAGGTGAAGGCGACCGTCGGCCACGTTCGTGATCTCCCCGAGAAAAAGCTCGGCATCGACGTCGATCGGGGGTTCCTTCCCGAGTACGTGACCATTGCCGGGAAGGAGAAGACCCTCGCAGACCTCAAGGCCGCCGCGAAGGAGTCGCGCGAGATCTTCATCGCTACCGATCCGGACCGCGAGGGGGAGGCGATCGCGTGGCATGTCGCTGGCCAGATAACGCGCCGCGGCGGCGCGCCGGTGAAGCGCGTGCTCTTCCACGAGATCACCAGGGACGCGATCCACCGCGCGATCGCCGCCGCTGGGGCCATCGACGAGAAGAAGGTCGACGCGCAGCAGGCCCGCCGCGTGCTCGACCGCCTCGTCGGCTACAAGGCCAGCCCGGTGCTCTGGAAGACGGTCAAGAAGGGACTTTCAGCAGGCCGCGTCCAGACCGTTGCGCTCCGCCTGCTGGTAGAGCGCGAGCGCGAGATCCGTGCGTTCAAGGCGGTGGAGTACTGGACGATCGAGGCGCTGCTCGACAAGGACGGCCAGCGCTTCAGCGCAAAGCTCCACCACGCCAACGGGAAGAAGCCCGAGATCCCGGACGAGCGCACGGCAACCCGAATGCTCGCCGAGATCACCGAGCGCGCGGCAGCGGAGCTCTCCGGAAAGAAGGGCGCCGGCATCGTCGGCGCCTTTCCAGTCACGGATGTGCGCCGGCGCGAGCGTCGCAAGAACCCAGCGGCGCCCTTCACGACGAGCACGCTCCAGCAGGAAGCCGCCAAGAAGCTGGGCTTCGGCTCCAAGCGCACCATGCGCCTCGCGCAGGATCTCTACGAGGGCGTGGACATCGGTGACGAGGGCGCCCAGGGTCTCATCACCTACATGCGCACCGACTCCACCCGCGTGTCGGAGACCGCGGCCGATCAGGCCCGGGAATACCTGCGCAGCCTCTTCGGAAAGGAGTTCCTTGCCGACGGCCGCCAGCTCTACATCGGCGGGAAGGCTCGAAACACCCAGGATGCCCACGAGGCCGTCCGACCCACCGACCCCACCCGGCGCCCCGACACGCTCAAGGCCCACCTCTCCCCTGATCAGCTCAAGCTGTACGACCTGATCTGGAAGCGTTTCATGGCCTCGCAGATGGCGCCCGCGGTATTCGACACCACCACGGTCGATTTCGACCTCGGTACCTACGTGTTCCGGTCCACCGGGAGCATCATCAAGTTCCAGGGCTTCCTCACCCTCTACAAGGAAGCCCGGGAGGAGGGAGACTCGAAGCCCCTCGAGGACGAGCAGGCGCTGCCCGTGGTGGTCGCGGGCGAGCGCGTGCCGGTTCGCGAGATCACTCCGTCACAGCACTTCACCGAGCCTCCGCCGCGCTTCTCCGAAGCGAGCCTGGTCAAGGAGCTCGAGCGCCTGGGGATCGGCCGCCCGTCGACCTACGCTTCGATCATTTCAACCCTCGTCGACCGGCGCTATGCGCAGCTCGAGCAGCGTCGCTTCTTTCCCACCGAGCTCGGCGAGACGGTCGAGAAGGTGATGATCAAGCAGTTCCCCGACATCTTCAACGTCACCTTCACGTCGACCATGGAGGGCGAGCTGGATCGTGTGGAAGATGGCGAGGTCGGCTGGCAGCATGTGCTCGAGGAGTTCTACGGTCCCTTCGCCACGGCGCTCGGCGACATCGACGTCGAGGGACTGATAGCGGATGCGCACGACCTCACACGCTTCGAGACCGAGCGCTGTCCCGACTGCGGTGGCCGCCTCGTCGCGCGCGGAGGGTTCTTCGGCCCCTTCATTGCCTGCGAGAACCACCCGAAGAAGTGCAAGCACACCCGGCCGCTCCGGGGCGAGAAGAGCAAGGCCATCGAGACGGACGAGAAGTGCCACGAGTGCGGCAAGATGATGGTGATCCGCCAGGGCCGCTCCGGCCCGTTCCTCGGCTGCAGCACCTTTCCGAAGTGCCGCGGCACGCGCTCCCTCCCCACCGGCGTGAAGTGCCCCAAGGACGGCGGCGACATCGCCCAGCGCCGGTCCAAGAAGCGCGGAAAGGCATTCTATGGTTGTGCGAACTATCCCGCGTGCGACTTCGTGATCTGGGACAAGCCGGTGCTGGAGACCTGCCCCGAGTGCGGCTACACGGGCGCCGAGGCCAAGTTCACGAAGACCCGAGGCGACTACCGGAAGTGCCTGAAGTGCGCGAACGAATGGGAAGTGGCACCGGCGCCCGAAGAGGCCATCGCGGTTTAACGGCGTTGACGCCGTCAAGTGCGTTCACGGCGGCACGGGTTAGAACAGAAGGGCGTTAAGGGTACGTCTGCGACTTCGTTAAACAGTCAACGGCGTTTT
>JBGTMW010000077.1:0-3104 GCA_041743365.1 Gemmatimonadaceae bacterium | reverse complement strand
CGCGACGCGCGTGGCGAGGCGCTGGCCCGACTCCCTCTCCGGGAAGATCGTCTCGGTGACGCCCAGCTTCGACATCACGCGCGCGTGCTCCGGCGAGATGACCTTCACGTAGATCTCGGGCACGCCGAGGTCGCGCAGCGCCATGGTCGCGAGGATGCTCGCGGTGATGTCGTCCCCCGTGCTCACAATGCCTGCATTCGCCCCCTTGGCGCCGACCGCCTCGAGCGCCTTGACGGAGCGGCCGTCGGTCACGACCGCCCGGCCGACGAAGGGCGCGATCCGGTCGACCGAGGCCGCGTTGGTATCGACGGCAAGCACGTCGTGCCTCGCGGTGTGCAACGCCTCGGCCACGCTCATCCCGAAGTTTCCGATACCGATGATGACGAATCTCTGCATGGCGCTCTCGACCGGGTGAATGAATCGAGCTGGCCCGCGGGCTCAGCCGACGACGACGTCCTCGTACGCGTAGCGATAGGAGACTTCATGCTGCCCCGCGGCGACGGCGAGCGCCGCCGCGAAAGTGAGTGGCCCGACCCTCCCGACGAACATGAGCAGCACGGTGAGCGCCTTCCCCGCCTCCGAGAGGATGCCGGTGATTCCCATCGAAAGCCCGTTGGTGTTGAAGGCGCTGACCGCCTCGAACATGTGGGCGAGGAACCGCGTTCCACCTCCGCCGGCACCGAGATCCGCGCTGTGCTCCGTCCAGGTGTAGAGGAAGATGCTGGCCGTGACGGCAGCGAACATGACCACCGCCAGCCCGATCGCGCGCTGGATGGTCTCCTCGGGGATCGAACGCGCCCAGATTGAGGGGACCTCGCGCCCGCGGAAGCGCGCCCAGGCGACCAGAACGATGAGCGCGAACGTCGTCGTCTTCATCCCTCCGCCGGTAGAACCGGGCGATCCGCCGATGAAGATCAGAATGATGGTGAGGAAGTTGGTGCTGTCGGTGGCCTGGGCGTAGTCGATGGTGTTGAAGCCTCCGCTGCGCGGCGTCGCGCTCATGAAGAGCGCGTTGACGATGCGGTCGCTCACGGTGAGGTGCTCGAGCGCCGCCCCCCACTCGAAGATGCCGAAGAACAGCCAACCGGTGGCGAGGAGCACTCCGCCGGTTACGAGAACCAGACGCGAGTGGAGCGAGAGCCGAAAGTTTCTGCCCGCGCGGCGCTCCCTGCGCCGCAGCACTAGCTCCTCGATCGTGAGGAAGCCGAGGCTGCCGAGGGAGATGAGCACCGCGACGAGCACCAGCGTCGGAGCGGCATCGTCGAAGCCGATGAGCGAATCGGAAAAGGTCGAGAAGCCCGCGTTGCAGAAGGCGCTGACCGAATGGAATATCGCCGGCCAGATCGATTCGACCCAGCCGAAACGCGGCACCCATGTGAGATAGAGCATGAGCGCGCCGAACGCCTCGATGCCCAGGGTGAAGATTATGACGTCACGCGTGAGATGCTCGGGACGCACGTGCGGCGCGACTTCCGCCGTCGCGGACGACAGACGCTCGTGTCGAAGCGACAGCCGGCGCCCCAGCGCGAGGATGATGATGCTGGTAAAGGTGATCATCCCCAGGCCACCCAGCTGGATCAGCAGGAGAAGGAACGCCTGGCCCGCAATGGTGAAGTAGGTAGCGGTGTCGACGACGATCAGTCCCGTGATGCAGACGGCGCTGGTGGCGGTGAAGAGGGCGTCGAGCCAGGTGAGGGGCTCGCCCGTGTAGATCCCGGGCAGGACCTTCAGGCCGAGGGTGCCGAGCACGATCAGGCCGGCGAACGACGCGACGAAGAGCTGCGGCGGGGTCAGCCGACGCCAGACACTCCGGCGCTGTTCAGTCCGCCCGATCCATGGGTTCAACCGCCGGAGGAATGGTCTCATCAGCGCGACGTCGCCGAGCGGACCGGGACGTGCGATGTGGGCAGGCTGATCATGGGCTCCAAGATAAGCGGGGGATGCGCGAGGTCGACCCCGCGGCGCCCTTCTCATGCCTTGCGACGGCAGCCATGATAGAATTAGCACCATGAACCTGCCCTTCACCTTCGCGACCCCGTGGGCGCTCCTGCTGCTGCTCCTCCTGCCGGCATGGTGGATCTGGCGGCGGCGGCGGAAGCCGGCATCGATCGTGTTTTCGCGAGTCGGGGCGCTGTCGACGGCGCCGCGGAGTGGGCGGTGGATCCCCCGCACGATCTTCGTGCTTCGGAATCTGGTGCTCGCTGCAGCCGTGATCGCGCTCGCCCGCCCGCGCGCCGCGGGCCGGAACGAGGAGATCCGGAGCGAGGGGATCAACATCGTCATCGCCTTCGACATATCGACGTCGATGCTTGCCCAGGACTTCCCGCCCCAAAACCGGCTCGAGGCAGCGCGCGAGCGCGTCGCGCAGTTCGTGGCGCTTCGGAAGAGCGACAGGATCGGCCTCGTGGCGTTCTCCGGCGAGGCACTGACCCAGGTGCCGCTCACCACCGACTATGCAGTTGTCCAGGCCGCGATCGACAACCTCCAGCCGGGACAGCTCGAGGACGGCACCGCGATAGGCACGGCGATAGCCACGGCCGCGAATCGCCTGAGGGATGCGCCGGGCAACTCGCGCGTGCTGCTGGTCCTGACGGACGGCGTCAACAACCGCGGATCGATCGATCCGAGAACTGCAGCCGCCGCGGCGAGCGCGTTCGGAATCAAGATCTACACGATCGGCGTCGGCAGCCGCGGGATGGCGTCGACCCCCGTCGGTCGCGGTGCATTCGGGCTTCGCTACGAGATGCGCCCGGTGGAGATCGATGAGGAGCTCCTCACCGACGTAGCGCAGTCCACAGGCGGTCGGTACTTCCGCGCGACTGATGCTGCATCGCTCCAGCGCATCACGGAGGAGATCGATCGACTCGAGCGCGTACCGATCACGACGCGCATGTACACCCGGTACACGGAGCTCTTTCACCTCGCGATCGCACTCTCGCTCGTGGCGCTGCTGGCGGAGCTCGGTCTTTCAGCATGGCGAGGGCCGCTGCCGTGAGCGCGATCTTCGACCGGCCGCTCCTGCTCGCGCTGGCGATCGTACTGCCGCTGCTCCTCGGCTACCTGATCATTGCCGGAATCAGGCGCCGGCGCGCGCGGCTGGCGCG
>JBGTMW010000076.1:0-4442 GCA_041743365.1 Gemmatimonadaceae bacterium | reverse complement strand
CGGCGTCGGCGGCGAGCGCGGGTGCGGAGCTCGGGCGATACACCACCACGCCGGCGCTGTCGGAAACGATGTACTTGCGCGCGGCCTCCCGGACGGCTTCGGCGGATGTCGTCAGCAGCCGCTCGAGATAGCGCTCGCCGTAAGTCCAGTCTCCGAGCGCTTCCCACTCTGCGAGGTGACTGGCCTGCCCCTCCATCGACTCCAGCCGCCTGATCCAGCGGGACTCGATCACCCGACGTGCTCGCTCGAGCTCGTACTCGCCGACCCCGCAATCCCGGATCTCCGCGAGTTGCAGCCAGACGGCGCGCGCGGCATCGGCTGTCGTCTCCGCCGCGGTCTCGGCGTGAATGGCGAATACGCCAATGTCGCGCGGCGTGTAGTTGTGCGCTGAAATCGACGATGCGAGCTGACGCTCGCGAACGGCACGATACAGCCTCGACGCACGACCCGACCCGAGCACCATCGCCAGGAGGTCGAGTGCTGGCGTGTCCGGGTGCATCGTACCCGGCGTCCGCCACCCGAGGATGAGCTGCGTGCGCGCGATGTCGCCCGACCACTCGCGATACCGGAACCCTGCGCCTGACCGCTCCTCCGGGCCATCGGATCGAACAACGGGTGTATTGCCGAGGGCGCCGTACACCTGCTCCACACGCCGCACCGCGTCTTCCACCTGCACGTCTCCGACTATCGCGAGAATCGTGTTGGCCGGCGTGTAGAAGTTCCGGTAGAATCGCAGCATCGCGTCGCGGCCGAGCGCGCGGAGGCCAGGTTCCCTGCCGATGCGCCACCGGCGGATTCGATGGGTGTCGTGCATCAGCTCGTACAGCGTCTCGACCGCGACCGCCGGCGGGTTGTCGGTCTTTCGCTTCGCTTCCTGGATGATCACCTCGAGCTCCTTCGCGAGCTCTGCGGCGTCGATCAGGGAATGCGCGTACGCATCAGCCTGGATGTCGAGGCCGCGGTCGAAGCCCGCCGCCGGGAGCACGGTGTAGTAGCTCGTATGGTCGTAGATCGTGTGCGCGTTGAGGTAGCCGCCACTCGCCTTCGTCTCCTGGGCAATGGCGCCGACACCGCGCCGCTCAGTTCCCTTGAAGAACATGTGCTCGAGCACGTGGGCGATCCCGACGATGTCGTCGGTCTCGTCGAAGTAGCCTGCCTTCACGTAAGTGACGATGGCCACCACGGGCGCGCTGTCGTCACGGCGGACGAGCACGGTCAGGCCGTTCGGCAGGATGGCGCGATGGACGTCTCCCGTACCGGCGAGCGCTTCTAAAGCGATGGTGCCCGGGAGCGTCATGAGCTCGATACCCTGCGGACTGCGTGTGATGGACTGCGGGGTGGCTGCGGCGCTGCGGCGATCAGGGCAGGCGGCGGCGAGGATCGCAGGCCGTCCAGTCGCCGGGGCCGGCCCTGTCGAAGAACCTGATCGCCGCATCCATCCGGCCCATTCGCGCCTGCGAACACGCGAGCCAGCCCATGGAGATCCTGTCGTCCGGGTTCCGCTCTATCGCGCGAGTGTAGAAGCTGCTCGCGAGCGGGTAGTTTCCGCGCAGGAACTGGAGCGCTCCCATCTCCCGCTGCGCGAGAGAATTCGCGGGCTCGAGCTCTATCGCGCGCGAGAGCTCGTCGGTCGCCCTCGCGATGTCGCCGTCATCGCGCGCCATCCGGCCGAGATAGATGTGCGGGCGCGCGGCACGGGGATTCTCGCGCGCCGCATCCTCGAACGCCTGGCGCGCAGCACCGCGGTTGCCCGCCGCGAGGTGCCTCTCACCTTCAGCCGTGATGTTGCGGTCGCGATTCGCGTACGCCTGGTAACCGAACCAGCCGGCGATCAGGAGTATCAGGAGTACGCCGGCGGCGATGGCGATCTGCGGCAGCCGGCCGCGCGACCGCCCGTCCTGGACGACCGACACCTGGGCGGGCTCCGTGACCTGTGTCGACGCGCCGAGTGGAACCTCGCCGGTCACGGGGAGCGTCAGCGCTCCCTCGAGCTCCTGAAAGCCATGGCGCGCCGCTCCCACGTCGCCGGACGTGGGCGTGTATTCCGTGCGCCCCGCCCGCTCTCGCGCGGCCAGGAACTCCATGAGAGCATGTGTCTGCGACAGCGACAGCATTTCGCGCTGCCTCAGCTCCCGGATAAGTCCCTGCCCGGAGAGGGCCGAGCCGCCGAGCAGGGAGCGAAGCGAGACCTCGGTCCCGTTCCAACCCTCGATCAGGTCGGCCGCTATGTCTTCGGGGTGACGGGAAGCGTCGAGACGCGCGATGATGGGTCGGACGTGGTTGAGCGCCGCGAGCGCAGACCGCTGGTTCGGTGTCGTCACCTGACGATACGCAGCAATCCCGCATCCGCGCTGCCCCGGATGAAGCTCTCCGGGTCGGTCGTTGCGATCAGCATTCCGGTGACCGCGTACTGCCTGCGCGCTTCACTCAGCATGAATTCCTGGATCGAGCGTCCCTGCGCCACGGTCGACGCATCCCGCATCTCGCTGACGATCTCTTCCCACGTTCCATCGAACGAGTGTCCCTCATCGGTTATCACCCGGTGCTGCACGGCGTCGCGCTTGACGTCCACGAGGTCGTTGAGCAGCGCGCCGAAAAGCTCGAGCTGGCTCTTCCCCTCGGGCGTCTCGTTCATCCGCGATTCGATCTCGGCGAGCATCTCATCGATGTCGTCGGGCTCGCCATGCAGCTCCGCGAGGCGTGCATCCCACGGCGTCAGCTCCGGATCGTCGTCCCGCAGGCGATAGATCGTCTTCTTCAGCTCCACGAGACGCCAGATCCCGAGCTCGTCCCAGTGGTCGTCGGGGGCGGTACGGTCGAGATGGTACAGGGCCGCCTCGTATTCGCCGCGATCGTAGAGGATGTTGCCGAGATAGATGCGGGCATCGGCATGATCTCCATCGAGCTGCAGCGCACGGCGGAGGGTCACGATCGCCGAATCATCGTCGCCGAGCCGATGCTGGGCGTAGCCGACCATCGCCACGGCCTCGGCCATGTCGGGCGCCTGCTGGACGGCGATGTCGAAGAACTGCTGCGCGTCCTCGATCAGCCCTTCCTTGAAGAGCGCGCGGCCCGCCTGGAGCATCAGGTCCAGGTCATCCTGGTAACCTAGCTCGAGGATGCGGCGGAAGCTCCTGGTGGCGGCGTCCTGCTGACCGAACTTGAGGAGTGTCTCGCCGAGGCCCGCCAGCGCGTCCTCGTGGTCCGGGTCGAGAACCAGCGCTTCCTCGAAGCTCCTGCGCGCCCAAGCATACTCCTCCCGCGCCAGACGTGCATACCCGACCCCGACGTGCAGCTCTACCGCTGTTGGGTAGAGAGCGAGTCCCTCGCGGAGAACGGCGAGCGCGTCGTCGAACTGTCCATCGTTGTACAGCTGATGTGCGCGCTCATCGTATTCCTCGGAACTCAGAAATGGGGTTGGCATGACTCGACTAACCTCCATCGCGAGAGGGTTCGCCTATTGTACAATGCATTCACGGACAAGTTCAACCCGTTTTTGCGGGCTGCTCTGGTGCCACCACGCTCCCGGCTGGAGCGCATCCGGAGCATTCGCGGCCGCTCCCTGACGGCGGATGACGCGTCGTCGCCTCACCGACGAGCCTCTTGTCTTTCTGACGAGGCAAAGCCGACTTGGGGCACGCTTGCCTCGCGGGCGAGAGCGGCGGCGATCCTTCCGGCCAGCGCCGCGTTCCGCTCGAGCAGAGCGAGGTTGACCTCGACCGACCGGCCGCCCGTAGCGTCGCGTACGGCATCGAGGAGGTACGGCGTGAGGGCGGCGCCTCCCGCCTTGCCCTTTCTGCGAGCTTCGGCTCGCGCAACGGCTTCGTCCACCTCGCTTCGCGACAGGGCGACTTCAGCGGGGGGCGGCTGAACGACCAGCAGCGCGCCCGGGCTCCCGACTGCTCGCTGCGCCTCGAAAACCCTGATGACCTCCTCCGGACTGTCGACCCGGGCGCCCAGTGCTATTCCCGTTTCCACGGTGAAGAATCCCGGCAGCTCCGATGTTCCGTAGCCGACCACCAGCACCGACAGCGACTCGAGCCGCTCGCAGGTCGCCTGAAGGTCGAGGATCGACTTGGCGCCGGAGCAGACCACGATCATCGGCGAGCGCCCAAGCTCGGTGAGGTCGGCCGATTCATCGAAGGCCGGCTCGCGATGGACACCTCCGATTCCCCCCGTTGCGAACACCTGAATGCCTGCGCGCGTCGCGAGCAGAAGCGATGCGGCCACGGTCGTGGCGCCGTCCAGCCCCCGCGCCGCCGCCCAGGGAATTTCTCGCGCGGAGAGCTTGGAGAAGGGGTCACGCCCGGCCAGGAGCCGCTCCAGCTCCTCCGCCTCCAGCCCGACGGTCGGCGTGCCGCGCACGACGCCGGTGATGGCGGGCACGGCGCCCGCAGCCTCCACAGCGGCGGTCATGAGCTCGGCTGCCTTGCGATTGGCAG
>JBGTMW010000075.1:0-5253 GCA_041743365.1 Gemmatimonadaceae bacterium | reverse complement strand
ATGCGTGCGGTGGGCGGCGCGATCCGCCGGCCGATGGCGCGCGCGACCGGGCCGTTCCTCGACGGCTTCGACAGGCGGTTCGCTCGCTTTCACGCGTGGTACGAGCGCGTGCTCCAGTCGGCGCTGAGGCATCGCGGGCGCGTCGTCGCGATGGGCCTGGTGATCTTCGCCATCACGATAATCGTCGGGCTGCGCCTCGAGCGGAGCGTGCTTCCCAACGTGGACCAGGGTGCATTCCGTGCAGTGATCACCCTTCCGCGCGGAACTCCGCTCGAGGTCACGGCGAGCACCGCCGAGGCTCTCGAGGGCATCCTGCATCGTGACGGGGACGTCGATGCGATCTTCAGCCGGATCGGCCGGCAGGTGGCGATCGCGGGAATGAGCGAGGAGGAGACGGGACTCAACACGGCGAGCCTGGAAGTACGTCTTCGTGAGGGTGGAAGCACCGCGGACGTGCTCGAGCGGCTCACGCCGCAGCTCTCGGACTTTCCGCCGAACAGCATCGCGCTTCAGACGGGGCAGGCCACGGCGCTCAGCCGGCTGCTCGGCGGAGGCGAAGCCGATCTCGCCGTGCGCGTCATGGGGGAGGATCCGGACTCCGCCTTCATCTTCGCGCAGGAAGTCGAGAGGCGGCTCACCGCGGTACCGTCCATCACGAACGTCCAGCTCGGGACGAAGCTCGGGCAGCCGGAAGTGCTGGTGAAGATCGATCGCGAGAAGGCCGCGTCGTACGGGATACAACCGCGGACGGTGCAGGAGGCGGTCGACGCGAATCTCCGTGGCGTGCGGACGAGCGAGGAGTTCGTGGACTTCGACCAGAAGATCACCATGGTCGTGCGCCTGCCCGAGGAGGCGCGTGAGCTCGCGACGCTCCAGGAGATGCTGGTTGAGGGGGTGCCCCTGCGGGAGCTGATCAGCATCGAGGAGACGACGGGAGCGTCGGAGATCCGGCGGGTGAACCAGACGCGGATAGTGGCCGTGCATGCGGATGTCGTCTCCGGCGATCTCGCCGGCGCCACCAGCGACATGGAAGTCGCGCTGCGCGACCTTCCTCGGCCGGGAGATGTGCGCTGGGAGATCGGCGGCGAGAACGAGGAGATGCGGCGCAGCTTCCGCGCGCTGCTCGTCGCGATGGTGTTGGCCGTGATCCTCGTCTACATGATCCTGGCGGCGGAGTTCGAGTCGTTCGTGCATCCGTTCACGGTGCTGCTCAGCGTCCCGCTCGGCACCTTCGGCGCGGTGCTCGCGCTCTGGATCACGGGGGCCGGGCTCAACACCGTGAGCCTGATCGGGATGGTGGTACTCGTGGGCATCGTGGACAACGACGCCGTGGTGAAGGTCGACTTCATCAACCAGATGCGCCGGAAGGGGATGAGCGTGCGCGACGCCATTCGCGAGGCCGGCCACGCGCGCCTTCGACCGATTCTGATCAACACGATCACGGCGCTGCTCGGCCTCCTGCCGATGGCCCTCGGGATCGGCCCCGGTGCCGAGCTTCAGGCGCCTCTCGCCATCGCGGTGTTCGGTGGCCTGCTGACCGCTACTGCGTTGACTCTCATCGTGATCCCCGTGGTGTACGACCTCCTCGAAGAGGGGCGCGGGCGGGTACGCGAAGCGCTTGGCTGGTCGCGTGCGCCGGCAGGGATGCCGATACCCCAACCCGGCGATTGACGCATGCCCTCGGTACTGCGTACTGGGTACTGCGTACGTCTCCTGCATTGCGTACTGCGTACGCCTCCTGCACTTCGACTGGGTACTGCGTACGCCTCCTGCACTTCGTACTGCGCACGCACTTCGTACGAAGTACTGCGGACACACCGCTGCGTACCCGGCACCGGCACCGCGGAAAGACCAGGAATGTCCTCCCGCCTCCGACCCGTCCGGCGTGCACTTCTCGCCGTCGGTACCCCGTACGCAGACCGTACGAAGTACTCGCCACGCAGTCCATGCGCAGTACGCAGTGCCCGAAGCGTTCGCAGTACTCCGTACGAAGTACGTGCGCAGTACGCAGCGCTCGTAACGTACGCAGTACTCGGTACGCAGTCTCCCGATGATTAGGGCGTCGATTGGCCGTCCGGTCGGTGTGACGATGGCGTATCTCGTCCTCACCGCGCTGGGTGTCGTCGCGTGGCAGAAGATCCCGATCGAGCTCCTGCCGAACACGAACCTGCCGCGACTCACGGTGAACGCGACGTGGGCGGGCGCATCGGCGGAGGCGCTCGAGGCGTTCGTGACGTCGCCGCTGGAGGGCGAGATCCAGCAGGTGCGTGGAGTCGAGAGCGTGAGCTCCACATCCACCGCCGACGGCCGCGCGACGGTGAACGTGACGTTCGCGCGCGACACCGACATGGAGTTCACGCGGCTGGAGCTGTCGGAGCGACTCGCGGCGCTCGCGCGCGATCGCTTTCCCGCGGGCGCCGACCGGCCGACGATCACGCCCTACATCCCCGAGGCGCTGGCGGAGCAGCAGAGCGAGTTCCTTCGCTACCGCGTGACCGGGCCGTATCAGCTCGAGGCGCTTGTCGAGCACGTCGAGGACGTGATCAAGCCTGCGGTCCAGTCCGTCGATGGAGTCGCCAGCGTCGACATCGCCGGGCAGTCGCTGCGCCAGATCGTGCTCGTCCTCAACGAGCCGAGGATCACGGCGCTCGGACTGACGCCGCAAGTCATCTCCCAGGCGCTCCGCGACATCGAGTTCTGGCGCGAGGTTGGCTCGGTGCAGGACGGGGATCTCGTGCGCACCGTGACGATCCGGCAGCGCGCGGACTCGCTCGTGGACCTTCGCCGGGTGATCCTTCTCTCCGACAAGGGACGGATCATCCGGGTGAGTGACGTCGCGGAGGTATACGACACCTTCCGCGAGCCGACGTCCTACAGCCGCATCGATGGATTCCCGGCGCTGAGCTTCGGCGTCACTCGCGAGCCGCGGACCAACACCGTGTCCGTGGCGGACCGCGTGAAGGCACGCATCGACTCGCTTGTCCCGCTGCATCCGTCCGGCGTGCGACTGATCCTCCAGAACGATGAGAGCAGGGCGATCAAGGCACAGCTCACCGACCTGCGCAACCGCTCGCTGCTCTCGGCGGCGATCATCTTCCTCGTCCTGTTGCTCTTCCTCCAGTCGTTCCGCTCGGCGTTCATCGTGTTCTCCACGATCGCGTTCTCGGTGCTGATCACGCTGAACCTGATGTACGCGGTCGGCTACACGCTGAACGTGCTGAGCCTCATGGCGCTCGCCATGGGCTTCGGAATAGTCGTCGACACGGCGATCGTGGTGCTCGAGAACATCTACCGTCGGTGGCGGCTCGGGGAGGCGCCGGACCATGCAGCCGAGCATGGTAGCCGTGAGGTCATTCTCGCGATTCTCGCCGGGACGCTCACGACGATCGTCGTGTTCATACCGTTCGTGTATCTCCAGGGTGAGCTCCGGATCTTCTATCTCCCGCTGGCGATCATCGTGGGATTCAGCCAGATCGCGAGCCTCTTCGTCGCGTTCAGCTTTATTCCGGCGCTCGCCGCGAAGCTGCTGAAGGCGCGCGACGCGGAAGGGCTGCGCGCGGCAAGGGCGCGCGACGCAGAGCCCGGCCGCGGAGGATCAACGGTCGCGCTACCGCCGTCAGGATCAACCGCCGCGCTACCGCCGTCAGGACCAGGGCCCGAGCGCAGGCGTCCCGCATATGTGCGTGCGTACGCAGGCCTCCTCGGCGTGACGCTCAGGTTCCCTTGGACCTCGGTGCTGGTCGTCGCCCTCATGCTCGGAGGATCGTTCTACCTGTTCAACAAATACGTCAGCCGGCAGATGAAGTGGGGAAGCTGGGCGTCGCAGCGGAGCGTGGTGTCGGTGGGAATCGGGATGCCGCAGGGCGAGGAGCTGGAGCGCACCGACGAGCTCGCGCGCTTCTTCGACTACCGCCTGCGACGAATGGAGGGAGTGGAGTCGTTCACGACCAACGTCACGCCCCGCAGGGCGTCCATTCGCGTCGAATTCCCGGATTCGCTCGAATACACGGTGATACCGCAGATCGTCTACGACCAGCTCGTCGCCTTCGGGCTGAGCTTCGCCGGCCCCAGCCTGAGCGTTAGCGGCACCGGGAAGTCCTTCAACACCGGAGGCGGGGCGTCGATGGCCGGCAACCAGACGATCAACGTCTATGGCTACAACTACGAGAAGGTGCGCGAGATCGCCGAGGACATCGCGGAGCGGCTGGAGGGGATCTCGCGCGTGCACGACGTCGATGCCAGCTCCACCAGCGGCTGGGGAGGCGACCGGGCGATCGAGCTCGTGGTGGGCATCGATCGTCGGCGCCTCGCGTTGCACGACATCACCGTGCAGGAGGTCGTGACCCGGGTCGGCGCTGCGGTGCGCGGAACCATCGGCAGGAATCTCATCCGACTCGCCGGCGAGGACCTCCAGCTCGAGGCGAAGCTGAGCGGCTACGAGAGCTTCGACGTCCTCCAGCTCGAGAATCTCCTGCTGCGCTCATCCACCGGGGAGGAGGTGCGACTCATCGACGTCGCGTCGATAGAGGAGCGACGCGTGCTGAGCAGCATCGTTCGAAGGGACCAGCGGTACCAGCGCACCGTGCGCTACGAGTTCCGCGGGCCGCAAAGGCTCGCCGACCGGGAACGCAAGCGCATCGTCGACGAGACGCTGGTGCCCGATGGCTACTCGGTGATCGGCGAGAATCCCTACATCTTCTCGCGGGAGGAGGAGAAGCAGATCTACGGCGTGCTGGCGATCTCCATCATCCTGATCTTCATGGTGACCGCCGCGCTGTTCGAGTCGCTCCGACAGCCGCTCTGCGTCCTGCTCACGATCCCGATGGCATTCATCGGCGTATTCCTGCTCTTCTTCTACGTCAATGCCAGCTTCACCCGCGAGGCATACATCGGCGTCATCATGATGGGAGGAATCGTCGTCAACAATGCCATCCTGCTGATCGACAGGGTCAACCAGGTGCGCCGGCGAGCGGGCGTGGCGCTGCACGATGCAATCATCCAGGGAACGCTCGACCGGGTACGTCCGATCCTCATGACCACGGCGGTGACGATCACGGGGCTGCTTCCGCTCGTGCTGTTCAGCGAGTCGCCGGACTCGAACATCTGGAACGCGCTCGGCTTCGCGTTGATCGGCGGGCTGAGCAGCTCGACGCTGCTCGTCCTGAGCGTCACGCCGGCGATCTACCTGATCTTCGAGCGCAGGAAGGAGCGTCGGCGGCTGGCTCGGCTCGCTGGTCCCGCGTCACCGGTTCC
>JBGTMW010000074.1:0-4220 GCA_041743365.1 Gemmatimonadaceae bacterium | reverse complement strand
GGACGGCGACGATGCGCTGGCCGTTCGGCGTGAAGACGGGCTCCTGATAGGCGCCCGGCGTCTGCGTCAGGCGCACGGGCCGCCCGCCGGCAACGCGCGTCTTCCAGAGGTGCCCCATCTCCGCTTCGGTCCAGCTCGTGTACGCGATCCACTGGCCATCGGGCGACCACGTCGGCTGGAACTCGAGACCGGGGGCATCCGACACGCGCTTCGGCGCGCCGTTGGGCAGGTCCATGATGTACAGCTTGTCGAGCGCGGTGAAGGCGAGCTTCTTCCCGTCGGGCGACGGCGTCGCGTTGCGGATCTGGCGCACGGTGAACGTCGCCGAGTCGCTCAGCGGATATTCGAACTTCACCTCCGGTCCGAGATGCTGCTCGACGTCGACCGTGAAAGGGATCTGCTTCGGCGCACCACCGGCCACCGGCACACTCCAGATCTTTCCTTCCCAGGTCGCGATCAGGTTCCTGGAGTCGGGCGTGAACGACATGCCGGGATACACATCCCGCGACGCACGCGACTCCTGGTCATCTCGCTGCACGGGATACGCGAGCCAGCGCTCCTGATCGGTCTCGAGGTCACGGATGCGGAGGCCTGTCTGCTGGTCGTGGCGCGTGCCGTAGACGAGCCACTTTCCATCGGGCGAAAGCGTCGGCCGGAAGGCGGCACCCCAGCGCGTGCCGCGCGGCGAGAACTCACCGGTGTTTCGATCGTAGACGACGAGCGAGTAGCCGCCCCCCATGGGATCGTTGTATGTCCACTGACCGGTGGTGCCGCGCCGCGCAGTCCACACGTAGCGCGGATCCTTGCCGAACGCGGCACCGATGTATCGACCCGCGACGGCGGCGCCACCACGACCTCCGGCCGCGGGCGCGGGGGGCGGTGCATTGAGCTGCACGCCGGCTCCGCCATTGATGTGATACATGTGCAGGTTGTTCCCCTTGCTGGCGACGATGTACCTGCCGTCGGGGGTCCACTCGGGCGAGTCGTACTGATCCGTCCGCCCGGTCGTGACCTGCACGGTGTCCTTCAGGTCGAGCGACATGTGCCACAGGTTCGGCGCGCCCTTCCGGTCGGACACGAAGACGATCCGCTTCCCATCGGGGCTGAAGCGCGGCTGCGCATCGACGGCCATGCCCTTGGTGACAGCGGTCGCCTTCCCGCCGGCGATCGGCACGGTGAAGATGTCGCCGAGGTGATCGAAGACGATCGTCTGGCCGTCGGGGCTGACGTCGAGCGACATCCACGTTCCGACATCGGTGGTGAAGCGGATCGTACGCTCGGGCTTGAGAGGCAAGCCTTCCTGGATGGGGTTGGAAGCCGAGTCGGCGCGCGGGCCGCCGCCGCGTTGAGCATCGGCAGCGAGAGGGAGGGCCAGCGAGCACAGTGCTGCGAGCTGAAGTGGACGGAGGAACGTCATGGTGATTCTCCGGGTGGCGCTTCGGGATGGGCGAGGGGACGGCTTTCCAAGGTAGAACGCGAAGGGGGCGGCCGGCTAGGCGGGCGGCTTGGCGAAACCGGGGCCCCAAAGGCCGCGGGCCGTGCTTACTGGCCGCGCCACTTCCCACGCGTGAAATCGGGGAACTTCACCGGCGCGCTCCCTCTGGCTACAGACCGCTCCGACAACGGGCCCGGTACGCTCCATGCCGCCGCATCGTAGACGTCCATGTCGGGCGCGAGCCCCTCACGCATGCACGTCACCAGGCGCCACGCCATGATGTAGTCCATCCCCCCGTGTCCGCCGCTGCTCGCGCGCTGTCCCTGGTCCCGCCACCACGGGTGCTCGTGCCGAGCCCTGTACTCGTCGAGCGATGCCCAGCGGTGACTCTGACCGCGCCCCTCGATGTACACCCGCGGCGGGTAGTCCTCGAAGATGCCGTTCGTCCCCTGAATGCTGTTGATGCGGCTGTACGGGCGCGGACTGGTGACATCGTGCTCGAGACGGATCGTGCGCCCCTTCACCGTCCTGATCAGGGAGACGTTCAGGTCGCCGCACACGTACTTCTCGCTCCACCGCGGATCATCCTTCGGCAGGTGCTCCTCGCGCCACTTCGTCAGGCCGAATTCGGGCGTGCTCATGGAGACCAGATGCTCGAACCGGTCGCCGCGATGGATGTCCAGATACCACGCGATGGGGCCGAGCCCGTGTGTCGGATAGAGGTTCCCGTTCCGCTTCGTGTGCGCCGCCCGGCGCCAGAGCCCCTCATCCTTCGTCTCGAAGAGGATCTCGCGCAGGTCATGGTTGTACGCGGCGCCACCATGCTTCAGCTCGCCGAACAGGCCGGCGCGAACCATCTGGAGCACGAGAAGCTCCGTGGCTCCGTAGCAGACGTTCTCCAGCATGATGCAGTGCCGTCGTGTCTTCTCCGACATGTCGACGAGCTTCCAGCAGTCCTCCACCGTGTACGCAGCCGGGACCTCGGTCGCTACGTGCTTGCCGTTCCTCATCGCGTTCAGACACACGGGAACATGCCAGTCCCACGGCGTCGCCGTGTAGATGATGTCGATGTCATCGCGGGTGGACAGCCTCTCGAAGTCGCGCTCCCCGCTCGTGTACATGGCGGGCTCGTAGTCATGGCCGGCGCGCTTCATCAGCGCCCTCGCCCGCTCGACCTTGTCGGGGACGATGTCACAGAGGGCCGTGATGCGCACGTTCCCCACGCCAAGAAGCTCGTTGAGCGTGCTGCGACCGCGCAGTCCGGTGCCCACGATGGCGATGCGGACGACGTCCCGCGGCTCGAACCGCACCCCCATCATCGAGTCCGCCATGGTCGGCGGCGTTTCGTCGTCGCGCCCGATCGATTCGCCGAGCGCATCGGCTGCGAGGCCGAGCTGGGCGAGACCCAGCCCCGCGCCCGCGGCTGTCACGGTCCTGATCAGCTCGCGGCGGGATATGCCTTTCCGGGGATCGTCGCTCATCGGTGGCTCCGGTGATGGATGCGCGTCGCACGCCACCGCGAGTGCGCCCACTCGCCCGGCCGCAACCATCCGGATTATACGACGCCGACATCGGGGGGGCTACCACAGCCGCATCGCGCCGGGTCCGGGTCTCGTCACGATGAACTCGGCGTGCCGCGCGGCGTTGGGAAACGCCTCCGCATAACGATCCCGCCAGAGCATGCCGAACCGATCCGCATCCGCCGCGGCGACGAGGGCCCAGACACTCCCGCCGAAGCCGGCCCCGAAGGCGGATGCGGCATCAGCCCCGTTTCGGCGCGCGATACTGGCGAGAGCGATCGTCTCGGGAATCTGGTTGCCCAGCAGGGACTCGGCGGCGCGTTGCGAGCGATCGACGAGTGTGCCGAGCGCGCCGAAATCCCCGGCGATCCATGCGTCGGCCGCGCGCGGGACGATGTCGTAGGTCTCCGTGACGAACTGCTCGAAGCGGTCGAGCAGTCGCCGTGCCCTGAAGTCGTCACCGGTAGAATCACCGAGCAGGGCACGGATGCGATCCGCCGCTCCGGGCATGCTCGTGACGGCGTCCGCCAGTGACCGGTCTGTGCGGGACTCGGCCTGGTTCCAGAGCCTCAGAATCCGCGACACCGCGAGCGACGCCTCGTTGTAGCGCTCCAGCGTTCTCGAGGCCTTCTCCGCAGCGATGCCGCTGTATGCAACGACGAACGTTCGGTCCGCCGGAAAGGCAATCGTCCCCTCCGCCCGCACCGGCGAGAACGCGTACCGACTGAGCATCCCGGAGCGACAGCAGAGGATGGCGGTGTGGTCCTCGCTCCCGCCAAAGGTACCGACGCCGACGTCTCCGCCGAGCGCGCCGAAGCTCTGTCCGTTCTCCACGGCGGCCAGATAGCCCGCGATCGACTCGGGGGATCCGATCGCGGATCGATACTCCGGGGAAGCGGACAGGCCGTTGGCGGCATCGAGCGCGAGGAAGATGCCCGTGACGAGCGCGCTCGAGCTGCTCATCCCCGAGGCCGGCGGAAGATCGCTCGCGAACGCAATGTCGGCGCCGCGCCGCGCACGGGGAAAGTTGCGCGCGACTCGTCGCGTCACCGTCGCCACATAGGTCGACCAGTCACCGGGGCGCTCCCCGGGGGCCTCCGGATCAAGACTCAGCTCCCGAGTCTCGCCGCGGAGCGCGTCGGTCACGCGCACGATCGCGTCGTCCCGGGGCGCGACGACCACGACGAAGCCGCGCTCCACCGTGCAGAGGAGGCTTCGGCCCCCAGCGTAGTCGGTGTGCTTGCCGAGGATCTCGATTCGGCCTG
>JBGTMW010000073.1:0-1555 GCA_041743365.1 Gemmatimonadaceae bacterium | reverse complement strand
GGAGAAACGAGCGCGCCGATCGCCTGCCCGCCGTGCCGCGCCACGATGTCCTTCAGTCCGGTCGCCACGCGTTCCAGCGCCGTGGACCAGTCGACCTCGCGCCACGTTCCGCCGTCGTTGACCATCGGCACGGTCAACCGCTCGGGCGAGTTCAGCGCTTCGTAGCTGAAGCGGTCCTTGTCGGACAGCCAGCACTCGTTGACCGCCTCGTTCTCGAGCGGCAGCACGCGCATCACCTGATTGCCCTTGA
The DNA here is from genome assembly GCA_041743365.1 of Gemmatimonadaceae bacterium. Taxonomy (GTDB): domain Bacteria; phylum Gemmatimonadota; class Gemmatimonadetes; order Gemmatimonadales; family Gemmatimonadaceae; genus JANPKQ01. Next base: position 1,305 of record JBGTMW010000073.1, on the reverse strand, counting down.
CCTGCACGATCAGGTTGCTTCCGAGTGAATCGTGCGGCGCAATCGACTTGCGGCGGGCCAGCTCCCAGGTGCGCGCCGAATAGCGGAACGGCTTCGACGTGAGCGCGCCGACCGGGCACAGGTCGATCATGTTGCCGGAGAGCTCGGAGTCGACGGTCTGGCCGACGAACGACACGATCTCCGCATGCTCGCCGCGGCCGACCATGCCGAGCTCCATGACGCCGGCAACCTCCTGGCCGAAACGGACACAGCGCGTGCAATGGATGCAACGCGTCATCTCCTTGGCGGAGACCAGCGGACCGAGGTACTTCTGGAACACGACGCGCTTCGGCTCGTCGTAGCGCGACCCCGACGCACCATAGCCGACGGCGAGGTCCTGCAGCTGGCATTCCCCGCCCTGGTCGCAGATCGGGCAGTCGAGCGGGTGGTTGATCAGCAGGAACTCCATCACCCCCTTCTGCGCGTCGACCGCCTGCTCGGAACGGGTGAAGACCTTCATGCCTTCGGTCGCCGGCGTGGCGCATGCCGGCAGCGGCTTCGGCGCCTTCTCGACCTGGACCAGGCACATCCGGCAGTTCGCCGCGATCGTCAGCTTCTTGTGATAGCAGAAGTGCGGCACGTAGACGCCGAGCTTGTTCGTGGCGTCCATGACCGTGCTGCCCGGCGGGACCTGCACCGGCTTCCCGTCGACTTCGAGGTTCAGCATCGCGGGCTTCTCAGACATGGCGCGCCACCACGCATTGCTTGTGCTCGATGTGATGCTCGAACTCGGCGCGGTAGTGCTTGATGAACGCACGAACCGGCATCGCCGCGGCATCCCCGAGTGCGCAGATCGTGCGGCCCTGGATGTTGTCGGCGAGCGAGTTCAGCAGATCGAGGTCCTCGGGGCGGCCCTTGCCGTTCTCGATGCGATCCAGGATGCGCCACAGCCAGCCCGTGCCTTCCCGGCAGGGCGTGCACTGGCCGCACGATTCCTCGAAGTAGAAGTAGGCGAGCCGCAGCAGCGACTTCACCATGCAGCGCGTCTCGTCCATGACGATCACCGCACCCGAGCCGAGCATCGATCCCGCCTTCGCGATCGAGTCGTAGTCCATATCCGTCGCCATCATCACGTCGGCGGGCAGCACCGGCATCGACGAGCCGCCGGGGATGACCGCCTTCAGCTTGCGCCCATCGCGCATTCCGCCCGCAAGGTCGAGCAGCGTGGCGAACGGTGTCCCGAGCTTGACTTCGTAGTTGCCGGGTCGTGAAACGTCCCCCGAGACGGAGAAGATCTTCGTGCCGCCGTTGTTCGGCCGGCCCAGG
>JBGTMW010000072.1:0-1999 GCA_041743365.1 Gemmatimonadaceae bacterium | reverse complement strand
TCGAAGTCCGGCTCGGCGAGGGCCGCTTTGACGGGAACAAGATCCGCCGCCCGAAGCATCGGCGCGTAGCAGAACCAGCCGGGGACCGGGATCACGACCTCGTCGCCCGCGTCGAGCAGCAGGCGGAACGCGAGCGCGATTGCTGCGAAAGCACCTTGCGTCATCGCGATATCCTCGGGCTCGAACGCCAGCCCGAGTTCGCGCGACAGCGCCTCCGCAATGACCGCCCGAGGCTCCGGCTCGCTTGTCTTGTAGGCGAACCACTCCGGGTTCTGGGGGCGCAGGTTGCGCTCGAGAGCCTCCACAAGGCCGGCCAGGGGCATCTCGTGGGGATTGCCGAAGGTGAAATCGCAGGCGCGCTCGTCCTCGCGCCGCTCACCGTAGGCCGAGCGGAGAAAGAAGTCCCTGACGGTCGCGAACTCCGCGTTCGCGGAACGGATGCGCTTCGAAAGCACAGTCATGAGGCCCTCGTTTCGTGTTGCGTCCGGCGTAGCCGAATGCGCAGGACTGATCGGAGCGCCCCAGAGCGCGGACGCGCGCGGCGGGCTCCACACCCGAATGCGCTCAGGTCATCTGATACCCGGGCGTCGATCGCGAAATCTCGACCTCCTCCTCGTTCATGTCCGCTCCGAACGGCTCGAAAAGCGGCGTTGATAGGTAGCGCTCGCCCGTGTCGGGCAGCATGCAAAGGATGACCGAGCCCGGCTCCGCCCTGTCCGCGATCTGCATCGCGATGGCGAAGGTCGACCCGCCCGACACGCCGGTCAGGATACCCTCTTTGGCCGCCAGCTCCCGCGCCCAGCGCATGCCCTCGGCGCCAGCGACCGGGATGAGCTCGTCGTAGTAGCCGCCATCCACGGCTTCCTGCAGCACCAGCGGGATAAAGTCGGGGGTCCAGCCCTGGATCGGATGGGGCTCGAACGCGGGATGGCTCACCGCCGGACCGCCGTCGGCACTGCGCTCCTGGGAGACGCCCGAGCCGATGAGTTGCGCGTTCGCCGGCTCCGAGAGGATGATCTTCACCTCCGGGCGCTCCTTGCGCAGCACCCGGCCAACTCCCGACACAGTGCCGCCGGTGCCGTAGCCGGTCACGAAATAGTCCAGCCGCCGCCCCGCGAAGTCCGCAAGGATCTCGCGGGCGGTGGTGTTGGCGTGGATCTCGGCGTTGGCCTCGGTCTCGAACTGGCGAGCAAGGAACCAGCCGTGCTGCTCGGCGAGTTCCTTCGCCTTCATGTACATGCCTGTTCCCTTTTGCGCCCGGGGCGTGAGCACCACCTTTGCGCCCATGAAGCGCATCAGCTGGCGGCGCTCGACCGAGAAGCTGTCGGCCATCGTCACCACGAGCGGATAGCCCTTGGCGGCGCAGACCATGGCGAGGCCGATGCCGGTGTTGCCGCTGGTCGCCTCGACGACGGTCTGGGCCGGCTTGAGCGCGCCCCGACGCTCGGCATCCTCGATGATCGCCAGCGCGAGCCGGTCCTTCACCGACGCGGCCGGGTTGAATAACTCGGCCTTGACGTAGATCCACACGTTCTCCGGCGCGAGCCGGTTGACCCGCACGCACGGCGTGTCGCCCACCGTCTCGATGATGCTGTCGTAGACTCGACCGCGGCCTTCCGTGTGGCGCGCTTGCTTTCTCTGCACTGTGTCCAGGTTCATCACTGCCCCCCCGTGGCCGCACGCGTCCCTGTATCCCGGCGGTGCGATCAACCACGATAGCATGGAGGAGCTCCGCTGTAGACCAGGCTGTCAGGTTCCAAGCCTCCACAGCTCAACGAAGTATCGGTCCCGCCTGGAGGCCCCTGATGCCCACCACTCGAGAAACCATCCTCTCGGCCCTGCACGCCGCTCTGCAGACCCAGTCCGCCCCCGTCCTGCGCGGCGACGTCCTGCCCGAGCGCGTCCCGGCGGCGGGCCTGCTGATCCTGCGCGACGGCGATCCGGGAGAGCCGGCCGTGACCCTGTCGCCGCTCCGATACCACTACCAGCACCGAGCGGA
>JBGTMW010000071.1:0-2054 GCA_041743365.1 Gemmatimonadaceae bacterium | reverse complement strand
GAGGACGACGAGGAGCGGCGTGCGTGAATCGCCGACGAGCTCCGCCTTGAGCGGGCGGACGTTGGCGCCCGTGCCGGCGTTGGTCGTCGGGTACTCGGCGGCGAGTCGCGCGGCGATGCCATCGAGCTCCGTCTGGGCGGCTTCGACCGTCGCCGTCTGTTTGATCTTCCCGAACACCTGGACGCCCGCGCGACCGCGCGTGTCGAGATCGCCGCGATTCGGGTAGTAGCCGATCGGCATCCACACATCCGGTGAGAACTGGGGGGCGACAAATCCCGCGGGGATGATCCCCACCAACGTGAAGGCCTGGCCGTTCAGGGTCATCGTTGACCCGAGCATGTCGGGGCGGGATCCGTATCGTGTCTTCCATAGCGCTTCGGTGATTAGTGCCACCGGCTGGCGCGTCGCGACCTCGGTTTCCTCGGTCCTGAAGAGCCGTCCCTGGACGGGTGTCACGCCGAGCATCTCGAGCATGCCCGCCGTCGTGAACGATCCGATGAGCCGTTCGGGGGATTCGGTGCCGGTGAGGTTGACGCTCTGGCCGCGGATGACTCCCATCGACTCGAATGCCGAGCTCTGCTCGCGCCAGTCCTTGTAGTCGAGGTAGGCGGCACCGCCGGTGAGCTCCTCGCCGCGAGTGCCATGGACGATCACGAGCCGTTCGCTGTCGGGCCATGGGAGCGGCCTGAGCAGCACCGCATCGACGACGCTGAAGATCGCCGTGGTCGCGCCGATCCCGAGGGCCAGGGTGATCGCCGCGACGATGGTGAAGCCCGGATGCAGCATCAGCGTGCGCAGCGCGTACCGGATGTCCTGCTTCAGCGTGTCCATGGGATGCCTTTCGCGAGGGTATTCGGGGTTGGCCCAGGGGATATCGCGCGCGGTGCCGGAGCCGATGGCGCGCATGTGCTGCACCGGTGCGTTGATCGCGACGTCGGCGACGAGATGCAGCCAGAGGCGGAGGGATCCGCGAGCGCCGTAGCGATATCGCTGCTCGATGCGCCGTGCCTGGAAGAACTCGATCATCTCGTCGAGGAACCGCTCGCGGAATTCGCGAGGGTATAGCCCCATGAGCGCCCTGAAAACCCGCTCGGTCAGGTCGGGCTTCATGCGGGGAGGAGATTCTTGCGTCTGGCGACCGCGACAATGGTGGCCAGCCGCGCCAGCTCGAGCGACAGCACCCGGCGGCCGAACGGTGTGACGCGGTAGTAGCGCCGCCGTTCATCGGTATCGGCACGGGCCTTTGCGAGGCGGGTGCGTGGTACATCCTGGATCAGGCTCGAGTCGAGCATTCGCTGGATGGAGCCGTACAGCGTGCCCGGACCCATTCGGACCTGTCCGTCGGTGAGCTCTTCGATCTCGCGAGCGATCGCGTAGCCGTGCCTGCCCGTTCGATCGTCGGCGATCGACAGGAGGATGTGCAGGACGACCGGGGTGAGGGGGAGCAGCGTCTGCGGGTCGCTCGTATCGGCCATGGTGGCTCCGTGACGGTTATATCCGTTACGGATATACGATGCGAGCGGTTTCAGGGCAAGGAGGGGGTCCCTTGCCGCATGCTTCCCAATGCCTTGGGAGCGGACCTGCCATCGATAGATGGAAAAGCCCGCCTCCTTGACTCGGAGACGGGCTCTCGACCCGAAGGTGTCTCGATCTGGACCTGCGCGGCGCCTGACTCTCTCCCAGCTCGTCGGTGAGCGAAGCCGCGACTTGTCTGCAATACCCGGGACGAGACTCGAACTCGTAAGACCCGAAGGTCGGGGGATTTTGAGTCCCCTGCGTCTACCGATTCCGCCACCCGGGCAACTCACACAATGTACCGCCCGGACGGCGACCGCTCAACGCGTGGAGCGCAGGCGATCTGGCATTTTTCCCGGGCAGCACGATATTGGCGCATCGAGCTCACAGCGGACCCCGCGAACGGCCCACCTCAGCGGATCATGTCATGCACTCTGTTGCAGCCCCCTTCTACGCATCGCGTGGGGCGCGGCTCGGCGCCCAACTCCTCGATTCGCTTGTCATCCTGGTCACGCTGGGTCTCGGAGCGCTGGCGATGA
>JBGTMW010000070.1:0-5500 GCA_041743365.1 Gemmatimonadaceae bacterium | reverse complement strand
GGCCGTCTTCGCTATTACGGGCGACCCATTCTTGGTATTCACCAGCAATGTGTTCGCGATCTTGGGGTTGCGGAGCCTCTACTTCGCCCTGGCTGGAATGATCGACGAATTCCGCTACCTGAAGGTGTCGCTCGCCGTCGTCCTGCTTATTTTGGCGGCTGGTGTCGGTGCCTCGCTCCTAGCCTCTCGGCGGGAGCGGGCTAAAAAGGAATCCGTCGTGAGACCCAACGCCGCTTAGCCCTCTCTAGAGAGTGGATGCATGGGTTCAACGCCGGAGGTTGGAGACGCTTCCACAGCTGCGCGATGGTAAAAGAAACTCTTGAATCCCCGCACAGCGGGCTCCGGAGTGCGCGACGCTCGAGAATCGTGTCTGAGTGTGATTTGGTCGTCAAACGGATCGCCGGGCCACGGCCGATGTTTGAGCGATCGAGCACGGCGGCGCGCCCTCGAGCAGGCCATCGCGTGGCGCCGCGATCCGGAGTGCGTGATTGAGGTCCGACCTGCCGCACCGATTCCAAGAACCCGCCTTCTAGGGTTCGCTGCCCGCAGATGGCGCGTGATGGTCTCGATCGCAGCCGCTAGGGCGACTGGCTCAGCGGGCTTCGGGACATGCGCCTGGAATCCGGCCGCCAGGATTCGAGCCCGATCTCCAGCGCGCGCGTAGCCCGTCAGCGCGACCGCCGGAAGAAAACCGCCGTGGTCGGCTTCATACTGCCGAATGTGTCGGATCAGCGTCTACCCGTCCTGATCCGGGAGGTCGAGATCGCTGACCAGGGCGTCGGGCCGCTCCCCTTCGAGTATCTGAAGCGCTTCTCGGACCGACGCCACCGCTTTCACGCTGGCACCCTGCGTCAGTACCAATGACGTCAGCTTACGCCCGTCGGCATTGTCATCGACGACCAAGAAGCGCAGATCATCGAGCCGCGGTACGCGCGGCATCGGCGAGACCGTCGAAGGCGCCTTCCGTCGCTCTTCAAGGGCGGTCTCTTGACCTGATTGAACCTCGCCCGCCGAAATCGGCAGACGGACGGTGAACGTCGCGCCGCGCCCCACGCCGTCGTGCGCGCGGGCGTCACCAGACCTCAGATCCGGGTTCACCCTTGAAGGGTCCGACGACTTCCGGCGTGACCCACCCGCCATAGAACCGGCCCGGCTGCGCTACGACTGGAATTGCATCGACCGGACATGCCAGCAGGGCAGGGTAGAAGGCAAAGTAGCCGCGGATGCGTTCGTACCCTGGCAGCGGATTGGCGTACGACCACGCGGCGGCGTTCACCCGATGACCGGGAACAATCACGGACCAGTGCGCCTCTCCCTTCCACTCGCAACGCGAGGCCCCAGCTTCCATCTCGAGGAACTCCGTCCGTACGTCATCCGAGGGCACATAGAACGTGGGCGGGCTCGCGGTTTCCAGTAGGCGTACACTTCGCCTGGATCGCGCGATCTCGTGTGCGCCAACCCGGACAGTCACCTCGCGGACGTCGAATGCAATGCTGGGCGGCCGCGTATAGTCCCACACGGATTCCTGGCCTGACCATGGCACCACCGCGAAAGGTGGACGTTCCTGCCCACGGTACCGCCACGTCGACTGCGCCCGAACCGCCCATTCCGGAATTGATCCCATCACCGTGTGCTCCATGAAACCGCCCGTCTTCTTCTCACGACGCAGCAAGCCCTTCGCGGTACGACAGGTACTGCAGCCGTAGACCCAGTTCGTGGACGGCCCGATCGTTCCGCACGCGCTTGCCGAGGCCGCTCCCGCCCGCGAACACCGGCGGTGCCGCTCCCAGCCGCGTCGCCAGCAGTCTCAGATACTCCGCGCGCCTCGGAGGATTGCCGTCTGAAACGACGTAGGTGCGACCGGTGTCCGGTCCCAAGGCCGCAGCCGCCACGACCGCGTGCGCCGCGTCTTCCACATGGATCAGATTCAGGTACGCATCGGGGGAACCGGCAATCGGCCTGCCCGCGGTTAAGTCGGCCGATCGGGGCAACCGTCCCGGCCCGTAGAGTCCCGCCAGGCGCAGCACGCGCGCGTCGTGCCCGCGCGCGTGTGCAAAGAGAAGCCGCTCCCCGGACAAGCATGCCTTGCCCCCCTCACGCACGGGCTCGCAGACCGACGTCTCGTCCACCCACTCGCCAGCGTTCTGCGCGTATACCCCAGTCGAGCTCGCGTAGATCACGCGGCCCGTTGACCCGGGCAGCGCATCCAACACCGCGCGGAGCCCCTCCACGTGAATGTCGAACATTCCCGCACCGGACCGCCGGGCCCGCCCCACCGCGAAGACGACCGTGTCCACCTCGGGGAGGGCGCCCAGCCCTGATCCCTGGGTCACATCCAGCACGATTGGCCGCAGCTGCGCGGCGTCAACTACTCTTGCCGGTCGTGTTGCCTCACGCGGGAATGTTACCGCACTGCCTCATTCGATTCGTACCGGCCGCGTCGATCGTGGCTCCGCTCTGCGTGTTCCCACTCCGGAACGCTCAGAAACACAGATGGTCCTGTCCTGATGCCCTTCGAGCGGGCGGGCTCGACGGGGCCCCGCGTGAGGGCGCGCAGCGCCCGAACGTGGGGTGGCGAGCCCGTCCGCTCGAAGACGACCGCTCAGGATGCCTCAGGAACGGCGATCGTCTCGTCGGTCGACCTGTGGGTCCCCTCGATTTGTGACGCCGACGAGCCTTCGGCGGGTCGCCGAGCGATCTCGACGCGACTCTCATGGTCGGGCCACCGCGTCGCGGTGTCCTGGCCACGGTCGGCAAGGGGCGCCGCAAACACGAGCCGACGGGCGGCGAGCCTTCGCCATTCCTTGACTCTTCTCTGCAATGTTCGTACTTGACCGGGGGAAAAGCCACCAGGACCGTCAGCACGTAGTCGCTCGAAGAGTTCTTTGGCCGTCCGATCGGGTTCCGACTCGAGCCAGGTCACCACCCGTGGCCACGTCGCCTCGAAGGGATCGCTCCGAGTGCGCCAGTGCCGCGGCGGCTTGGGTCCTGAGCGATGCGTGGGGCGGACCTCGCCGTCTCTCCAGGCGTGCGCCAGACTCTTCATGAAGCGATCGAGATCCGCATGGCGGTGAGGGAGCACGTGGACGCGTTCGCCCGCGGCCAGTCCGGCGAGATGATGTTGGATCGTTCGAATTTCATCGAGGAGACGCAAGGGGTCGAGGGTACCGAGCACGGCTCGCAGTCGATCTTTCATCGATTCGGCGATGGACGTCGAGGCCAGCAACCGAGCACAGGGCGTCTCAGGCGCGTGGTAGCGCTTACGGACATGAGCGCCGACCCGTTCCTTGTCGGCGAGCTTGAACGAGGGCTGGAAGAAGTTCACGAATAGGCGCGAGGCCGAGTAGAGTCGCGACAGCGCCTCGCCCGCCGCGATGCCCTCCAGCCGTCCGTAGCCGACGAGCCGGCGAACCACCGACCCGTTCTTCTGCTCGACCCAGGCTTGATCATTCTTTCGATACGGGCGCGATCGGGTGAACTCGATGCTGTGGTCGGCGCAGAACGTGATCAATAACTCGTTGATGAACTCGCTGCCGTTGTCGGTGTCGATGCCCCGCAGCGGGAACGGCAGCGTCGCACGGAGGCGCTCGAGCGCATCGACGATCAAGCTCCCCTCGCGCACGAGCAACGCGATGCATTCGATCCAGCCGCTCGCGATGTCCGTGAGGACGAGCGTCGAGGCGAAGCTGCCCGCCATGCTCTCGCCGCAGTGCACGACGAGGTCGACCTCGAGGAAGCCCGGCTCCGGATCGTGCCAATCGGCAAACGTGCGAACCGGAATGCGGCGCCGAACCGCCGGTGTCCTGGTTCGCGTTCGTCGACCTCCAGCCGAGGCACGCGCGCCGGAGAGCATCCGGTCGATCGTCGAGGCGCTCACCGTCAGCAGCTGTTCGCGGACGGCGGGGTCGAGGCTGATATGTCCGTGGCGTTCCAGGGCTGGAAGTAGGACGAGGAGCAGTGGCTTGAGCCGTTTTCCACAGATGCGATCGGACGCTTCCCAGAGAACGATGAGCGCCTGATGTACGGCCTCGTTGTACAGTCTCAGGCGCTTGTGCCTCGCAGCCGGAGGTATTCCGGTGAACCCGTTGAGCACGCGGATAGCGTGCTTTCGGTGGTAGCCCGTAAGTGCCACGAACTCATCGAGGATCCGACCCTTCTCCTCCGCCGACACGGTCCGGTACCGCTCGCCGACCGCCTGCACCAGCTCCTGCCGAGTCGCCGTACTGATCTCCGACATCGCGCCTCCTTCGGTTCGCCAACGGGTAGCAAACTAGTTGAGGCAACGATTCTCGCCGAGTCACAAACCGGGCGACGCAACGCGCCCGGCAGATCTAATTGTCGCCGCGCAGCAGCCCCGCCCGGGACAGCGCTTCGGCCCTATTCCCCCGCGTGGTCGCGTACACCACGTCGCCCGCATCGCGCCAGAATCGCGCGACCCGCTCGCCCAGATACCCACAACCCACCACCAGCCTGCGCACGCTACCCTCTCTTCCAGGTGATCTGCCGCCGATGCCTCAGGCCCAATCCTCACGCATGCGCCTGTAGTCCGCGCCCCGTTCCGGCGCGACCCGGCGCACGACCGCGGAGAAGACGACCAGGGCGATCGCCCAGCTGACGGAAAGGCGGAGCAGACCGTACGCGAGGGGCGGGAGCAGGGTGACCGCACCCAGCCGCTCGCCCGCGAGGAACGCGATCGGGCCACCGGCCGCGCCGAACAGCATCGCGGGCACCGGCCGTGTGATCACGCTGCGCAAACTGAATCGAAACGTCGTCGCAAACTGCGCCCACATGCCCAGCAGCCAGGGCGGCGGCAGCGAGTCGGTCACCGTCCCTGAGGTGAAACGGTATGTGCCCGCCGCGATCTGAATCATCTCGACGACCGCTCCAACGGCGGCGGCGAGAACCACAAGCCGGACTTCGAGGGACCGTTCCACAGACAGCGCCAGATGCACGCCGACCAGGATCATCGCAATCACGAATCCGGTCCACGGACGCTGCCACGCTCCGCCGAGCACGCAGGCGAACCATCCGATCTGATAGAGCGCGTAGTTGATCAGTTGGGTGTGCCGCACAGGCTCACCTCGGCACGCGCGGAAACCATGGGAAGAAGGCCGGCGTGCAGGCGATGTATGCGCGGTAGCCGGGCTTCGAGGCTTTCAGGCCGTCCTCGAGCAGCGTCACCCCAGACACGCGCATCAGCAATAGCGTCATGAGGGACGGGCTCAGCACGGTGAGCCATCCGTTTGGCGTTGATGCCGCCATGGCATACATGCCCCACCACATCGTGGCGTCTCCGAAGTAATTCGGATGCCGCGTATAGCGCCAGAGCCCGCTGTCGAGCACCTTGCCGCGGTTCCCTGGCTCAGCTCTGAAGCGCTGGAGTTGATAGTCGCCGACAACCTCGAAGCCGAACCCAATCGTGAACAACAGGACGCCGAGGCCATCGACCGCAGTGAGGGCGACCGGGGCTGTCGCGCGCACGGCGACAAGCAGCGGGAGG
>JBGTMW010000069.1:0-4406 GCA_041743365.1 Gemmatimonadaceae bacterium | reverse complement strand
CGGCTCCGGACGCGAGCAACGCATCGCGCCAATCGGCGCCGGGTCGAGCCATCTCCTCAATCGACTTACGCGGTGCGTCGCCCGACGCCGGCGGCGGAGGTGACGCGACGCCGGCTCCCGTCGCTCGCGACCCGGTGCTTCCCATCGCACCCACGATCGTCATGACATCCTCGACCGTCATGCCATCCAGCACGAGCTCGCGCTCTCCCAGCTCCCGGCGCTGCTCGAGGTATTTCCTGAGCCGCTCCCTAGGATCCACGCCGCAGTCCCTCCACGCGGTCGAGGATTGCGTCGGCTACATCGCGCTTGGACATCAGCGGCAGCACCTCCTCGGCTCCGTTCCGCGAGATGATCGTCACCCGGTTGGTATCGACGCCGAACCCGGCCCCCGCTTCGGTTGCGTCGTTCACGACGATGAGATCGAGACCCTTGGCTGCAAGCTTCTCGCGGCCTGCCTTCAGCGCGTCGTTGGTCTCGAGTGCGAAGCCGACGATCACGGCTCCCGCCTTTCGCTTCTTCCGCGTGGATAGAAGGATGTCCGTGGTGGCGACCAGCTTCATCTCGGCCGGAGCCGCGCGCTTCTTGATCTTGACTCCGGCAGGAGCGGCCGGCCTGAAGTCGGCGGGTGCCGCGGCCATCACCAGGACGTCTGCGCCGGGGAGGGCGGCGCTGACGGCGGCTGCCATCTCCTCGGTGGTCTCCACCGGCGTCACCTCGATCCCTGGCGGCGTGGCGACCGACAGCGGGCCTGCAACGAGGCGTACCGCCGCGCCCCGCCGCCAAGCTGCGGACGCTATCTCGACGCCCATCTTCCCGCTGCTGCGGTTGGACAGATATCGCACGGGATCCATCGCCTCACGCGTCGGCCCCGCCGTCACGACCACCGTGGTGCCCGCGAGTGTGCCCGGTTTCTCCAGGAGCCGACCGATCTCGCCGAGGATTGTTTCGGGCTCGGGCATCCGGCCCGGCCCGCTTCCCTCGCCCGCCGCGAGTGGGCCGGTGTCGGGATCGAGGATGTGATAGCCGAGCCCGCGTGCGTGCTCGATGTTGCGTCGCGTCTGGGCATGCGCCCACATGCGGTCGTTCATCGCGGGAACGAGAAGCACAGGGGCTTCCGTCGCGAGCAGGCAGGCTGCGAGCAGATCATCGGCATGGCCATGCGTTGCGCGCGCAATGAAGTCGGCGGTCGCGGGGGCGACGACCAGGATATCGGCAGCACGCGCGAGCTTGATGTGATCGAGTGCGTGGGCAGAGCCGAAAAGTTCGGTGTGGACTGCCCTCCCCGTCAGCGCCTGAAGCGTGACGGCCCCGACGAATTCCTGTGCGGAGCGCGTCATCACGACGTCTACTTCGGCCCCCGCCTGGGTCAGCAGGCGGGCGAGCCAGGCGGACTTGTAGCTGGCGATCCCGCCAGTGATGCCGAGGAGGACTCGGCGGCCGTCGAAGGGACGCACGGAATCGAGCCAGCTACGCCGGCGACGGGTGTCGGGTCGAGCCCCGCCGATGGCGGAGCAGGGTTACTCCGGCCGGCGGCGCGGAACGACGCGATACTCGATCTTGTTCGTCGAGAGATCCTCGAGCGCGCGGGTCGTCAGCTTCTTCTCCTTCGAGGAGGAGCGGTCGCGCGGGAACTCGTTGAGCAGCCGCGCAAACTTCGCGGCGATGAGCACTCCGAGGTACTTGTTCGAGGCGTGCCTGGCTACTTCGGTCGGTGTGAAGACTCGCATTGCGTCTCGCTGTAGGTGATTTGCTCAGGGCGTTCCGTCGACGAGGCCGGCAATGATCGACTCGACCTTTCGGCCGGCGTGCGGATCCCGATCCCGTTTGACCGTTTCTGCGTCGATGACCGCTGAAACATAGCGAATTGCCCGCTCCAGGTCATCGTTCACGATGAGATACCCGTAATTCCGGGCCTCCCGGAGCTCCGCGATGGCATTCCGGAGGCGCACGGCCTGAGCCTCCGGGGTCTCGCTTTTCCGGGCCCGGAGGCGCTCCAGGAGCACTCCGGCGGAGGGGGGAAGCAGGAAGATCAGCACCGATTCGGGAAAGACCTGGACGAACTGTGCTGCACCCTGGACGTCTATGTCCATGATGACGTATCGCCCGCTCCCCACTACGCGGTTCACCTCGCTCCGGAGCGTGCCGTACATACGCCCGTGGACCTCGGCGCTTTCGGCGAATTCGCCGCGGGAGCGTGCGGTTGCGAACTGGTCCGGCGTCCAGAAGAAGTAGTCACGGCCGTCCACCTCCCCCGGCCGGGGGTGGCGGGTGGTGCACGAAACCGAGTAACCCACGTCCGCCCGTCTCTCGAGCAGCATGCGGGCAATCGTGGTTTTCCCCACGCCTGACGGCGCTGACATGATCACCGGAAAGGGCCTCACTCGACGTTCTCCACCTGCTCGCGGATCCGCTCGAGCTCTTCCTTGATGCTCACGACATCGCGAAGCATGGATGCGTCCGCGGCCTTGCTGCCGGTGGTGTTCGTCTCACGCAGCATCTCCTGGAGGAGAAAGCCGAGGCGCTTCCCGACCGGCTCGCCACCGCTGTCGCGCACGGCGTTTCCAAACGCGGCGATGTGCGACTGGAAACGATCGAGCTCCTCCTGAACGTCCATGCGCTCGGCGAGGATCGCTATCTCCTGGGCGAGGCGAGTCTCGTCCACCGCGAGCCCCTCGGTCAGCTCGCGCACGGCCGCCTTCAGGCGGTCACGGTGCTCGATCGTCCTCGCCGGTGCACGGAGCGCGAGTCGCTCCAGCGCCGAGGCGATGATCTGGAGGCGCTCGAGCAGAAAAACGGCAAGGCGGGCGCCCTCTTCATCCCGCATCGCCGTGAGCGCCCTGATGGCCTGGTTGACGATGTCGAGCACTTCCTCCACGGTACCTTCGCCGGCAGGATCGCGCACTTCGCTCGTGACGACTTCGGGAAGGCGCAGCACCGAGGCGATGTCCACCGGCCCGAGCGAGTGGCGAAGCTGGAGCGCACGCAGCTGCACCACGTAGTGGGCGAAGCGCGCCTCATCGATGTCTACCGAGGGACGATCCTCATCGCGCTCATAGCGGCAGTACAGCGTCACGTGGCCGCGGCCGATCTTCTGCCGGAGCGCTTCACGAACCTCGCCCTCGAAGCGCGACAGCGATCCGGGAAGCTTGATGGTGGGCGTGAAGAAGCGGTGGTTGACGGTACGCAGCTCCACCGTCACCTGCGCCGCGCCCACCCTGCCGGACGCCGTTCCGAAGCCCGTCATGCTGCGTATCATGGAAGGGCGCCGAACGTAGGAACCCGGAATGCCGGTGTCAATTCGTGAACTCCCATCTCACACCATAGAAGCTGATTCCGCGCGGAGCCTCGAATCCGGGAACGCGATTGTAGAGGTCGAGGCGAGGGTTCTCGAAGCGCCATGAGAGCACTGCCTTCAGGATGCGTACCTCGAGCAGCGTGGTGATGATCCTCGCCTCGGAGCTGAACTCGCATTCCCCGGCTGCAGAGGGAAAGCACGCCCTGCTCTTGTAGTCGTGAGTGCCCGACGCGAGCACGGAGAAGTTGCCACTCGGAAACCGGTTCAGCCACCGCGTGGCGAGGTAGAGCTGCACGCGCGACTGATATCGGGGACGATAGGGACCGGCGTCGTCCCACATCACGCCGTGAACCTGAATGTTGACGTCTCTCCATATCGCCCCGCGCAGTGCGACGAACGGGCCGGCGATCGCGCCGTCGGCACGAGAGGCATCGTCCCGATCGAACACGACCGCGGGCGAGATTACCGTGGAATCCCGCCCGAGCAGGCCACCCGACATGTCGAGCCGGCCGAGCCGCACGCCGGCCTCGGCCCGGTAGGCCCGGACGTCGGCGCCATCCAGACGCTCCTCGTCATCCCACCGCTGCGACGCCGACCCGCCGAACCACAACCAATCCGTGAGTCCGATCCTCCCGACGATGTCGGCGCGCATCGTCGAATCCCGCGGGGCACGCTCGGCGAACAGCGAGATGCCGTGCCGGTAGCCATCGAGCGAAGCTCGTGCAGACAGAGCGTTAAAGCGCTTGCCCTCGAACACCTCGAGCCTGTTCGCTGCGCTGATGCGGAAGCCGCGATACGTGAGACCGCCCGTGGCTACGTACTGCGCACGGGAGCGCAGGGTGTCGGGGCTCGGTATCGGGTCCTCCGGATCAGCCGGGGGCGGCCCGCCGGTGTTCGGTGTGGTCTCCTTGAAACCCATCGATCCGGCGATCAACTGCGCCCAGGGTCCGTCGTTGGGATCGCCGTAGCCGGCACGAAGGTAGGCGTCGGTGCGCGTTGCCTCGAGCGCCGGAATGGCGTTGGGCCCGCCGGTCACCCGGGTCTGCTCCTGCCGTGCCCGGCGTCCGCGCACGACGAAGCCGTCGACGCTCCACGGACCGCGCGCCCATCC
>JBGTMW010000068.1:0-2742 GCA_041743365.1 Gemmatimonadaceae bacterium | reverse complement strand
ACCGTCCATTGCCTGATCTCGACTTCCTCCTCGATCGCCAGGATGCGTACCACCTCGAGCACGAAGCCCGCTTCAGCGAGCGCCTGTTCCAGCGCGCGTCGCGATCGGGGATCGAGCCCCGCCGGATCCTCCACGAGCGCGATCTCCTGATCGTCATCATCGCGCAGAGAGAGATGGCGACCGGGCTCCGACCACGGGAAGCACTGGCGCAGCCGCACCGCCACCGACTTGCCCCCGACCAATGCGAGCAGGCGGCCATCCCCCGCCCATCTCAACTCGAGCCCGTTAGTCTCCCTGCTCGATTCGAGCTCCAAAACCCCGGTCATTCTCATCTCCTCCGTGTAGAAACCGGTCATTGCAGTTGCAGCTGCATCTCGTACAGCCGCCTGTAGGTCCCATCCTCGATCGCCAGCAGCTCGCGGTGCGTCCCCGACTCCGCGAGCCGTCCCTCCTCGATCACGAACAGGCGCGACGCACGTCGGAGGGTCGACAGCCGATGCGCGATCGCGAACACCGTCCGCCCGGCGATCAGCCGCTCGAGTGCCTCCTGGATCTCCCGCTCCGTCTCCGTGTCAACGCTGCTCGTGGCCTCATCGAGGATC
Organism: Gemmatimonadaceae bacterium; assembly: GCA_041743365.1. Classification (GTDB taxonomy): domain Bacteria; phylum Gemmatimonadota; class Gemmatimonadetes; order Gemmatimonadales; family Gemmatimonadaceae; genus JANPKQ01. The sequence continues at coordinate 2,140 of JBGTMW010000068.1, read as the reverse complement.
AGGATGCGCGGGTCGTGCAGGATCGCACGCGCGATCGAGATCCGCTGCCTCTCGCCGCCCGATAGCGTGTGCCCGCGCTCTCCCACGACGGTGTCGTAGCCCTGCGCCAGCCTGCAGATGAAGTCGTGCGAGTTCGCCGCCTTCGCCGCCGCGACTACCGCACCGAGCGATGCGCCGGGCAGACCGTACCGGATGTTCTCGAGGACGGTGACGTGAAACAGGTACGGTTCCTGGAGCACCATGCCGAGCTGCTGGCGGTAATGCCCCGTGTCGAGCGTGCGCAGATCGACGCCGTCGATGCGAACACTGCCGCCGGTGGCATCGTAGAACCGCGCAACGAGGTTCACGACAGTGGACTTCCCCCCGCCCGATGGTCCGACGAGCCCGATCAGCTCGCCCGGCTGCACATCGAAGCTGACGCCTCGCAGCACCTGCCGAATCCCGTCGTAGGCGAAGATCACGTTCTCGAACGTGACGCGGCCACGGACGGGGTCGAGCCGAACCGCCTCCGGCACGTCGCGCACTTCCGGCTCGCTGTCGAGCACCTCGAACACCCTGTGCGCCGACGACGTTGCCCGATTCACCGTGCGCGCCATCTGCCCGATGACCTCGATCGGTGCGACGAACATCGTCGTGTACAGCAGGAACGAGACGAACACACCGGCGGACAGCGGCGGACCCTCGCCGAGCAGCCGCGGCAGCGCGAACAGCCACACGAGCACCGTCGTCGTGTGCACCGCGAACATCAGGAGTGGCCAGAACGTCGTCCACATCCGGTGGATGTCGTTGGCTTCGTCCGTCGTGTCCTGGTTGCGGTCGTTGAACCGCGCGATCTCCCGCGACTCCTGGTTGAACGCCTTCACAACGCGGATTCCGGGAATCGTGTCCGACAGGATGTCCGTCACCCGCGACCACTTCCTCCATGCGCGGATGAAGCGCGCATTGAGCGCCTCGCCATGGCGGTAGATGAGCCAGCAGAAGACCGGCACCGGCAGCGTCATCACGAGCCCCAAGCGCCAGTCGAGCGTCAGGAGCACGGTGCCGAGCCCGAGGAGCATCACGAGCGAGAGCGACACGTCCACCACGCCGAACGCAACGAACTCCCACAGCCGATCGGTGTCGGCGGTGACGCGCGTGATGAGGCTGCCCGTCTTCTTCCGCGAGAAGAACGACAGGCTGAGGTGCTGGATGTGCTCGTAGAGCTCGGAACGCAGGTCGCGCGCGACCCACTCGCCGAGCACCGACATCAGCCGGAGCCGCACGTGCGCGGCGGTCTGGCGAATGACATACAGCATCGCCATCGCGCCCACGGCCACCCACGCCATGCGCATCGCCGCGTCGCGCGCGAGCGTTCCCTCCTGCGCGCGGCGCACGACCTGGTCGAGCAGGAATCCCGCGAGATAGGGCGGGACCAGGCTCGCCATGGTCACCACGGCCGCTGCCGAGAGTCCGAGGATGAGCTGCTTCCGGTAGCGCGCGAGGTAGCCGAGCAGCCGCAGGATGACGGCCGATTCCCGTCCCGACACCAGCGCCTGAGCATCGCGAACAGGGCGCGCCACGGCATCGGCGTAGACGCGGTCCGCGTCGTCCGATGTCACGGTCCTGCCCGCGAGCGCTTCGTCGAGGACGAACCGGATGTTCTCGAATGCCCCGCGCTGCCGCTGGGTGTATCGGACGGCGGCGAGCGGCGCATCCTGCGTGGCGCCGATCAGCCGCAGCGTGCTCGCGCTCAGCCCGGGGGATTCCTCCACCGCACGGATGCTCGAGCGCTCGACCGAGCGAATCTCCCAGCCACCGTCCCGCGCGCGATGCGCGAGAGCGATGTGCCAGGGGCCCAGCGCGAGCCACGACTCGTGAAGTCTGTGCTCGCCATCGAGATCGGCGAGCGCGTAAAGCTGTACCGGCTGGTTCCTCCATTCGCGCTCGATGCGCATGCGGAGCTCGCCCGGAAGCCGCGGCGGCTGGCCGATATACCTGCTGATGATTTCCTGATCCTGATTCATTGTCATGATCCGCTGAGTGGGGCACAGCAAAACGGCCTTTCGGGTCTGGTGGGAGCACCGAAAGGCCGGATCACGACATCGAATCCTGACTACCTAGGGTGCTCGACCTCCGGCGCGGATATCGCCGAAAACCCACG
>JBGTMW010000067.1:0-1617 GCA_041743365.1 Gemmatimonadaceae bacterium | reverse complement strand
TCGGAAAGGATGTAGCGTACGCCGTCCGCACGCTGCGCAGGAGTCCGGGCTTCGCGATCACGGCGATCGCGACCATCGCGCTCGGAATCGCGGCGTCGACGGCGATCTTCAGCGTCGTCAATGCGATCCTGCTGCGGCCGTTGCCATATGCCGATCCCCAGCGCCTCGTGCTCATCTGGGGCGACATGCGCAATCGGAACGTCACGGATTTCCCATTTCCTCCCGCTGACTACGCCGACCTGAAGCAGCAGGGGACGCTGTTCGAGGACATCGGCGCCGTTACCACCGGCCGCGTACCGCTTTCCGACGACGACGGGGAGCCGGAGCAGATCCGAATCGGTGCGACGACGACGAACTTCTTCACGCTCCTCGGCGCTCGGGTTCCGATCGGTCGCAACTTCATCGAGTCGGACGGAACCCCGCAGGGCCCGCCCCCGGGAGATGGAGCCATCGGCCAACCGCCGCCGCCCCCAGCTGTGCCGGCGAGCGTGATCCTGAGTCACGAGTTCTGGCAGCGCAGGTACGGCGGTGATCGCTCGATCCTCGGGCGCTTCGTCGAGATAGGCGGCCAGCGATCGGAGGTCGTCGGCGTTCTCGAGCCCGGCTTCGAGCTTCTCTTCCCGCCGGGCACGAACACGGAGCGCACGCCCGACGTCTGGACTGCCCTCCGTGTGGACTTCGCCGCAGGCTCGCGCATCAACGTCTTCCTTCAGATCATCGGACGTCTGAAGGCCGGTGTAACCGTGCCGCAGGCGCAGGCGCAGGTCGATCGCATTGCCAGCGACCTCCGCCGGCAGTTCCCGATCAAGGAATCAGCCGGGCTCTACATCCGCGTCGAGCCCATGCACGAGGACCTCGTCTCGGACGTGCGCCCCGGCATTCTCGCCTTGATGGGTGCGGCGGTGTTCGTCCTGCTGATCGCGTGCGCGAACGTCGCGAACCTCCTGCTCGTGCGCCTTTCCAGGCGCGAGCGGGAGCTGTCCGTACGTGCCGCTCTCGGCGGCAGCAGGGGCGTGTTGATCCGGCAGCTTCTCATCGAGAGCCTCGTGATCGCGGGCGCAGGTGCGGTGCTCGGGACGCTCCTGGCGTGGGTGGGAATCGACGTGCTGCTGGCGCTCGCTCCCGACACGCTCCCCCGCACCGACAGCGTTTCGCTGCACCCGCTAGTGCTTGGCTTCGCGGCGATCTCCACGGTCATCGCGGCCGTCCTGTTCGGGATGGTTCCGGCGCTTCGCGCGGGGCGTGCCGACCTGATGCACGTGCTGCGATCGAGCGGACGGACGAGCGCCCTGGGCGCGGGTGCAAAGCTGCGCAACGCGGTGGTCACCGGCGAGGTGGCCCTCGCGTTCATTCTCCTCGTCGGCTGTGGCCTCATGATGCGGAGCTTCATTGCGAGCCAAAGGGCGAACCCGGGTTTCGATGCCGACAACCTCCTGACGTTCGTGGTCCAGAACGCCCGGCTTCAGACTCCGGAGTCGCGGCAGGCGTACATGTCGCAGGTGCGCGAGCGACTCGCCGCGATCCCGGGGGTTACGTCCGTGACCGCGGCGCAGCCGCTGCCGCTCGACGGGGGGATCGCAAATGCACGCTGGGGAACCGAGCAGGCCGTGACGGATG
>JBGTMW010000066.1:0-3149 GCA_041743365.1 Gemmatimonadaceae bacterium | reverse complement strand
CTCGCCTGTCCCGCCGGCTACGATCCCGATCCGGCCATCCTCGCGCGCGCACAAAAGGAGGCGAAGGTCACGGTCTTCCGGGATCCCGCGGAGGCGATCGACGGCGCGCACGTGGTCAACACCGACGTCTGGGCCTCGATGGGTCAGGAGGAGGAGCAGGCGGCGCGCGAAAAGGCGTTCGCCGGCTACACCGTCACCAGTGCGCTGATGCGGCGCGCGTCGAAGGACGCGATCTTCCTTCACTGTCTCCCCGCGCACCGGGGGGAGGAGGTCGCGGCCGATGTGATCGACGGTCCGCAGAGCCGGGTATGGGACGAGGCGCACAATCGCCTCCACATCCAGAAGGCGATCATGGCTGTTCTCATGGGCGACGAACGGCTGTAAGTTGGTCCCCGGACTGGAGCATCCCGGACGCACGGGATCCTCGACCTAACGGACACCCAGCCTAATACGACAATGACCGAGCCCGGCACCCCGGCACCCGATTTCTCCCTCGCCGCCGATGACGGATCCACCGTGCGGCTGAGTGAGCTGCGTGGCCAGAACGTAATCCTGTTCTTCTATCCCAAGGACGACACCCCTGGCTGCACCCTGGAGGCCAAGGAGTTTCGCGACGCCTATCCGCGCTTTCAGGCGATCGACACGGTCGTATTGGGGATCAGTCCCGATGGCGTGGACAGTCACAGGAAGTTCAAGACGAAGTTCGGCCTCCCCTATCCGCTGCTGGCCGACCAGGAGCGGTCGGCCGCCGAGGCGTACGGCGTCTGGAAGGAGAAGTCGATGTACGGGCGCAAGTTCATGGGCGTCGAGCGGAGCACCTTCGTCATCGACAAGGCTGGCACGATCGCTCACGTCTTCCGGAAGGTGAAGCCCGAGGGACACGCCGACGAAGTTGGGGAAGTGGTCTCGATGTTGGACTGACCTCGGGCACGGCATCTGCCATCGTGGGACAGCCAGCTCATCCCACCATCAGCCGAGAGTCCACGATGTCGAAGCCTGCCGCCGATCGCGACCGCCCGGAGCCCATCCCGACTACCAGGAAGCTCGATGACCTGTACAAGCTGATCGAGAAGCTCGACACCGCCATGTTCACCACCCGGCGGCCCGACGGACATCTCGTGAGCCGTCCGATGGCGACCCAGAAGCGCGTGAACGCCGCCGACCTCTGGTTCGTCACCGACATCGAGTCGAACAAGCTCGACGAGCTCGAGCACGATCCCCACGTCAACGTCGCATACTACGACAACAAGTCGCGCGAGTGGGTCTCGGTCAGCGGCACCGCGCGCATGACCCGGGATCAGGCGAAGATCCGCGAGCTTTACGAGAAGGACTGGAAGGCCTGGTTCGGGGACGAGGGTGGGGAGCGAAACGGAGAGCCTGGAGATCCGCGCTTCGCGCTGATCTTCGTCGACGCGAACTCCGTCACCTACATGAAGAACGACAAGCCTCGGCCCGTGATCCTCTTCGAGGTGGCGAAGGGAATCGCCACAGGCAGCTTCCCCGACGTCGGCAGCCTGCGCCACCTGGAGCGGGACGAGTTGGGTGGAGAGAGCAGCGCAGACATGCGGTAGACGTTCGCGCGCGCGACCCTGGCGCGGGGTTGCGAAGGCGCTATCGGACGCACGCCAGGACCGAGGACCGAATCATGACCAACCTGGTGCCGGGCTCCACGGAGAGCTCGACCCCCGAGCTGCTCTACCTGCTCCTTGGCGAGCCGGGCGACCTCGCCGCCGCGCTGGCCGGGATGCGTGCAGCCGACGTCGCCGAGTCGCTGAACTACCTCCACGACCGCTCGCCCGACGCGGCCGCCAAGGTGTTCGCGGCACTCCCGTTCGAGCTCGCGGTGCAGGTGTTCGACGAGCCCGAGCTCGAGGCGCGGTACGAGCTCTTTCACCAGCTCGACGCGCGATTCGCGGCCAGGCTCATGGAGGCGATGTCCGCCGACCAGCAGGCGGATCTGTGGAGTGAGCTCCCCGACGGCGAACGCGCGCGGTTCCTCCCCGGCCTCTCGCGCGAGACCAGGCAGGCTCTCGACCTGCTGCTCGCGTACCCGGAGACATCGGCCGGCGGAATCATGACCACGGAGTTCGTGGGACTCCCGGGATCATCCACGGTAGAGCAGGCGCTCCAGCACATCAGCAGCGTCGGCGGCGCGAAGGAAACCGTCTACGCCATCTACGTGCTCCAGCCCGACAGCCAGCGACTGACTCACGTCGTATCGCTGCGCGAGCTCCTGTCGGCGACGCGAACACGGCGTGTTGCCGAGGTCGGCGACACTCGAAAGCCGATCTCCGTCGGCCCGCTCGTCGACCGCGAGGATGTCGCCAGGCTGATCTCGAAGTACAATCTGCTCGCGGTCCCCGTCGTCGACGACAAAGGTCGCATGCTCGGCATCGTGACGGTCGACGATGTCATCGATGCCATCATGGACGAGCAGACCGAGGACGTGCACAAGTTCGGCGGCATGGAGGCGCTCGAGGAGCCGTACATGGAAGTGGGTGTGCTCCGGATGCTGCGCAAGCGCGCAGGCTGGCTGATGGCGCTCTTCGTCGGCGAGATGCTGACCGCCAGCGCACTCGGATACTTCGAGGCCGAGATCGACCGTGCTGTGATCCTGGCGCTGTTCATTCCGCTGATCATCTCGTCAGGTGGAAATTCCGGCGGCCAGTCGACCTCCCTGATCATCCGCGCGATGGCGCTGCGCGAGGTCTCGCTCGGTGACTGGTGGCGCGTCGCGCTGCGTGACATGTCCACGAGCGCCGCGCTCGGCGCGATACTCGGAACGCTCGGTGTCATGCGGATACTCGGCTGGCAGTGGGCCGGCTGGGCCGACTACGGCGAGCACTATCGGCTCCTGGCGTGGACGGTCGGGGCGTCGGTGTGTGGGGTGGTTGCGTTCGGCAGCCTTACGGGGTCGATGCTGCCCTTTCTCATCCGAAGGCTGGGGCTCGACCCGGCCACGGCGTCGGCGCCGTTCGTCGCGACGCTGGTGGATGTTACGGGCATCCTGATCTATTTCAGCATCGCGACGCTGCTGCTGACGGGGACGCTGTTGTAGGGAAGGACGTCATGTCTGGCGACCCCCCCGATCGTCACGCCGGCTTCGCCGAGCCCTCCGCCGCCACAGCGGTCGTCGTCGCCGCTGCCCC